>DASZFV010000119.1:0-9289 GCA_035939455.1 Polyangia bacterium | reverse complement strand
AGATCTTGACGTCCAAGAACCGCCGGTCCGGATCCCAGACGATCGACGACAGCGTCTCCGAGAGCCCGGCCGGCGCGCCCGCCGCCCGGCCGCCGCGCGGCGCCCAGCCCTCGGCGTCGAACGTCGCTCCACGCACAACCTCGCCCGGGAGCTTGGCCTTGAAGGTCCGCGCGCCCGTGCGCGCGTCCAGCGCGCCCAGCTCACCGTCGGCCGTGACGAACGCCAGGGCGTCGCCGACGTCCGCCGACGCCACCGCCTCCGTGTCCGGATGGTTGTAGGCCCACTTGAGCGTCCCGTCGCGCGCGTCAAAGGCGAAGAAGAATCGGTAATTGTGCACGAACGCCAGGTCGTCGCGGAAGCGCGCGTCTGCCGAGGAGGTGCCTGACGCCGTCATGCGCCACAGGATCCGGTTGCGATCGAGCGCCGAGTAGTCGCCCTGCTCGGGCCGGTAGAGATCGAACCAGTAGACGGGCCGCACGAAAACCGGCAACGTCGCGCGCACGTAACCGCCCGAGCGACGCGAGCCTGACGCCGTGGAGGGCGAGAGCCGGAAGACGCCGCTCGAGCCAAAGAAGAGGCCCTCAGGCAACGCGCGCACGAAGGTGGCCGCCTCCTCGCTGGAGAGCACCTGCGCGAGCTGGTCCCCGGTCCGGGCGTCGAGCAGCGTGACGTACTGGGACTGTAGCGGCACAGCGACGAGGCCGCCGCGCGCTGCCGGCGCGCCTGCGTTCCCCGAAGGCAGCTCGTGCCGCCAGCGCGCGCCGCCCGTGCTCGCGTCGAGCGCGCGCACCGAGGCCTTGCCGCCGTGCAGGTGGACGCCGCCGGTCTGGACGACGAGGTACGCCGTCTTCCCGTCGATCGTGTAGCCCAGCAACCGCTCGTCCTTCGCGATGGCGTGCCGCCAGCGCTCGGCGCCGCTCGCAATGTCGCGCGCGACGACGGCGTCCCCGGCGCCGTAAACGACAACGTCGGCGCCCACCTCGACGCGCGCCTTCAGGTCGACCGACTGTATCCACAGCACGCGCGACTCGACGAGGTCGTACGCGGCAAGGCGCGGACCGCCGGCGCCGCCCAGCAGGAGGAAGGCGAGCGGCCGCCCCGCGGCGTTCGCAGGTCGGTCCGCGACACCGCCCGCGCCTGTGCGCGCCAGCGCGGCGGCGACATCCTCGGAGCTGCCCGCGCGCTGGTAAGAGCTGGTCGCGCACCCCGCCGAAAGCGCGACGGCGAGAACGGCGGCGCGCCTCATTCCCGGCGTCGTCACTTCGGCGTCCCCTTGTCGTCGACGAGCTTCTGCGCTTCCTTCTTGGAGGGCCGGTCGTCCTTCGCGGGCACGGAGCCCAAATACTCGACGAGCGCCGTCGTGGCCGCCGCCCCCGAGAGCCGTCCGATCGTGCGCACGACGTCGACGCGCAAGCTGTCGGGAACGTCGTCGCGCTTGATGTACTCGCCGAGCGCCGAGGCGACGACGTTGTCATCGACGGTGCCCTGCAGCTCGGCGAGTTGGGGCACGAGCTCCGGCGACGCGAGCAGGCCGAGCGCGGGCGCCGCGCCCACGTCGTTGCGCTTGACGAGCGCGAGCAGCCGCGGCCCCGCCTTGGTCTCCTTGCGGGCGCCGAGCGCGTCGGCCGCGGCGGCGCGCACCACTGGCGCCGCGTCACCGAGCGCCCCCAGCAGCGCGGGCACGACACGCTCGTCCTTGATGGCGGCGAGCGCCCTGACGGCGCGCCACCTGACCTGCGGCATATGATGACCGGCGTAGAGCTCGAGCACGTCGATCGCGCGCGGGTCGCCGAGCGCCCCCAGCCCCTCGACCGCCGCCTCGGTGCGCACCGGGGCCGCGCCGACGCTCAACAGATCCACGAGCGGCTCGAGCCCGTTCGAGGCCCCCGACTGCCCGAGCGCCTTCGCCGCCTCGACGGACGCCGTGTCGTCGTCGCCCAGCAAGAGCTCCCGCACCTTCGCCAGCTTCTCCGCGGGCAAGACGGGCGCCACCTTCTTCGCCTGCGCGGGCGTGGGCTTCTTCCCCCGATTGGCCCTGCCGACTTTCGTCGCCTGCGCCGCCCCTGAGATCAGCAGCACGACCACCAACGAAGCAAGTCTCACGAGACTCGGTTTCATACCCCCACGGCAAAGTAAGGTCAATTGCCAGCGCGCACGCGGTCTAATGTCCTTTGGCTTCGGAATCCGAGAATTCGACCTTGCCGCTGTAGTTCGCGCCCTTGCCGAGCAGCCAGAAGCTCGTCGTCGCGATGATGCGGCCGCGCGACTCGGCCGTCATCATGTAGTGCTTGCGCACGTCGAACTCGGGCTTCGCGAGCTGGATGCTCGAGCTGAAGATGCGCGAGCCCCGCTCGCGCGTGTACTGGGCGTCGCCGGCCACGTACTTCTTCCCCGACGTAATGTCGAAGAACTTGACCTGGATCTCGCTGTCGTTGAGCGGCTGGGCGAAAAACGCGATGTACTCGATGTTCCAGATGCCCTTGTCGGCGCCGTCCTCCTCCGTGGGCCAGATCTTGTCGGTCTTGCTGCCTTGCACGGCCGAGATGAACGCGCCCGCCGACGAGAAGCGCATGGGCAGCCGCTTCTTCGTGATGATGATGCGCCCCTTGAAGACGTCCTCGGGCTTGCCGCCCGCCTCAGCCCCGGCGCCCGCGAGCGCCAGCGCGAGAAGAGCCACGAACCCGATCGCGAACCGCTTGTGCATGCGTTGCTCCAGAAAAGAAGAGGTGATTGTAAGCCGAGGCCACGGTCGGGGCGCCAGCGAAATGCGTCACGCCACGGACTTGACATAGAAGGCGAATCAGTTTCGCGGCCCGCGCCCCGCGCCGAAGAGGGCCTCGAGGCGCTTGACGACTTCGGGCTCGAGGTGTGACTTCTCTCGCGCGAGCCGCAACACGTCGCGCCCCACGAGGCGGTAGAGCTCGAGCAGGTCGGGCGCGCGCGCTTCGAGGACGCGCAGGTGCTGCTCGACCGAAGAGACGTCGCCACGCTCGACGGGCCCCGTGAGCGCCGCGGGGAGGCCCACCTGCGCGAGGTTCTGCACGACGCTCGACAGCAGCGGGATGAGCATAGGCAACGCCTGGTCCTGTGGCACGCCCGCCGTCACGAGCAGCCGCTGCGCCATGTCGGCGAGCGCCACGACGTAGTTCGACGCCAGCACGGCCCCCGCGTGATAGAGGGGCAGGTTCTCGGCCTCCAGGAACACGGCGCGCGCGCCCATGGCGCGCACGAGGCGCTTCGCGAAGGCCTTGGCCGGCTCGTCGCCCTCGATGCCGAAGGCGACCTCGCGCATGTGCTCGATGGCGACGCGCGGGTCGGCGAACGACACGAGCGGGTGCAGCGTGCCGACGGCGCGGACGTGCGGCCGCGCGATCGCCAGCACGCTGGCCGCGGCGTTGGCGCCCGACGTGTGTAGCACGACCTGCGTCGGGCGCAGGCGTTTCTCGTTGACGAGGCGCTCCGCGACCTCGCGGATGCGCTCGTCGCGCACCGAGACGATGATGATGTCCGACTGCGACATGATGTCGGGAATCTCGCCCGTGCTGCCGACGACGCCCGAGATCGCGCGCGCCGCGTCCGTGAGCTCGACCTGCCGCCCGTGCAGCCCGATGACGGGGATGCCGGCCCGCACGAGGCGGGCCGCGAGCGCCGTGCCGACGACGCCGGCCCCCATGATGAAGACGGACGGCGTAGGCTCGGGCGGGCCCTCGGAGAGGGCGCGGGCGTTCACCTCGGCTTCGGACATGTAGCTGGTCATGCGGGCTCCCTGTAAAGACCGTGGCGATATATGTAGTCGAGAACGGTGCGCGGTACGAGCCCCTCGGCGGACTGTCCGGCGCGCAGCAGCTTGCGCACCTCGGAGGAGCTCACCTCGGGAATCGTGATGGCCGAGTACTCCGCCGCGCCCTTGGCGCCGCGCCGCCCGACGACGATGAACGAGCACAGCGCCTGCAGGTCGGACGCGCGGTACCACGTCGGGACCTCGGCGGCGACGTCGCTCCCGATGACGAGCGAATACGTGTGCGAGGGGTGCAGCTTGCGCAGGCGCCGAACCGTGTTGAGCGTGCGGCTCGGGCCGCCGATCGTGCGCTCGATCTCCGTGACGCGCACCCGCGAGCCGAGTCCCTTGGCGGCGAGCTCGCACATGCGCAGCCGGTTCTCGAAGGGCGCGAGCGGCTTGTGGAAGGGGTGGCGCCAGGCGGGCACGAACCAGAGCTGGTCGATGCGCTCGGTCTCGAGGACGTAGAGCGCGACTATCTGGTGCGCGATGTGCGGAGGGTTGAAGCTGCCACCGAAGAGCGCGACCTTCATCGAACTGGGCCGTAGTCCGCCAGCAGGTGCGGCGCGCGGCGCTCGGCGAACGAGCGCTCGAACTCGGCGAAGTCCGACGCGAGCTCGTCGAGCGAAGCGCCGCCTTCGATGGCGCGCCTCGCGGCGTCGCTGCCCGTCAGGAGATCGATCGCGGGCGGATCGGCGACGAACTCGTACGGCTCGGTCCGCCAGCGGAACTCATCGGGCGCCTCGCCGCGCGCCGCCGCGAGCAGCGCGAGGCCCGTCCGATACGGGCGGAAGGCCGGGCGGTCGGTGACGTGGAGCTGGACGCCGCCGCACGAGCGTCCCGCGAACTTGTGGAACATGGGACGGAAAGACAGCGCACGAAAGCGCACGCCCGGCAGCGCGAGCGCCTCGAGCCTCGCGGCGAGCCGCGCGCCGTCGAGGAACGGCGCCCCCACGATCTCGAACGGCCGCGTCGTGCCCCGCCCCTCCGAGAGGTTCGTGCCCTCGATGAGGCACTGGCCGGGATAGACGAACGCCGTGTCGAGCGTCGGCATGTTCGGTGACGGCAGCACCCAGGGCAGCCCCGTGCCGTCAAAGGCGTACGCGCGCCGCCATCCGCGCATGGGCACGACGGTCAGGTCGCAGTCGAGCGGTTGCGCGAAGCGCGGCGCGCCCCATGGCATCCCCGCGCGCACGAGGCGCGCGAGCTCGCCGGCCGTGAGACCGTGACGGACGGGCACGGCGCCGAGGCCCACGAAGGACTCGCAGCGAGGCTCCACGGTGCCGCCCTCGAGCGCGACGCCGCCAAGCGGGTTCGGCCGATCGAGCACGACCACGGCGACGCCCGCGCGCGACGCGGCCTGCAGGGCGAGCGCCATCGTCCACAGGTACGTGTAGTAGCGGCTGCCAACGTCTTGCAGATCGATCACGAGCACGTCGACCTCCGCGAGCTCGCCGGCGGACGGCGTCAGCGACTCGAACGTCTCGCCGTAGAGGCTCGTCACGGGGATTCCCGTGCGCGCGTCCTTGCCGTCGTCGACGCCGACCATATCCTGGGCCTCGCCGCGCACGCCGTGCTCCGGCCCGAAGAGCCGCGTCGGCCGCACCCCCGCTGCCACCAACCGGTCGACGACATGCACGAGGTTTCCGTCGACGCTCGCCGGATGACAGAGCACCCCCACCCGCCGCCCCCGCAAGAGGTCCAATCGCTCCGCGCAGAGCACGTCGAGCCCCGTGAGGATCACCCCGCGACTCTAACGTCTCGAAAGCGCCAGAGCGAGCGCCTACGCGCACGGGCGGGGCGAAGCCCTCCCCACACGCTAAAAGATCGGGACAGGTTTCAGCGTGACCTGGTCGCCCTTGGAGTTGACGCGGAAGCGGACCATGCGGCACTTCCACTTCTGCTTGAGGCCGCCCTCGATGAGGCGCAGCTTAGCCGTGAAGGCCTGGACCGTGATGCCCTTCGTAGGCTTGCCCTGGCTCTTGAGTGCCGTGTTGTACTCGTTGAAGATGCGCGCGAAGTAGATCGGCTCGGCCTCCTGGCCGAGGGCCGCCGCCTCGGGATCGCCCCCGGCGGCGGCCGAAGCGCTCGCTTCCTCGACGAGCATCTGCTCCGACTTCCATTTGTTGGCCTCGTCCGCCTCGTCCTCGCCCTCTTCCTCGTTCGGCTCTTCCCGACCGAGCAGGCGCGCCAGCATGACGTTGAGGGCATTCGAGAGCCCCTCGAAATCCTGGCCCACGGGCTTGAACATGTAGTCGATGTTGCCATTGATGATCTCGGCGACGCCGAGCTCGATCTTGTCGAGCGGCTTGATGAAGCGCAGCGCCGTCATTACGCTCGCGCCGAGCGCCACGACGATCGCGAGGATGCCGAAGCCGATGAGCTTGACGCCGACGTCGGAGACGGGCTCGAGGATGTCAGAGACCGACTTGAGGACGACGACGCCGCTCGTCTTGCTGAAGGCGTTGCCCTGGAGCGGCGCCGCGATGGCCGCGTACTCGCGCCCGTCGAGCGACAGATGGAAGAGATCGGTGGGCTTGCCCTTGCTGACCGCCTCCTGCCCCCACTTCTCGGCCGACTGAAAGAGGACCGTATTGAGCGCCTGCGTCTTGTTGCCGTCTTCCTTGGCGCTATCACCCGCGCCTTCGGAGACGAAGCTCGAGGTGGCCATCTTGCCATCGTGGAAGTAGCCGACGTCGACGCCGAGCAGGTCACGCTTGAGCTGCGCGTCGCGCGCGTCGATGACATAGCCCACGAGCAGCGCGCCTTTCGTGCTGCCGTCCGGGTGAACGACGGGGGCGACGGCGACGCGCGTCATGCGGCCGCCGAAGGTCCAGATGTCCTTCGTCGGCTCGCCGCGCAACGCGAGCGCGACGGCCGGATACTTCGAGCGCAGATCCTCGCCGTACATGGCGTTGACGTTGAGGTCGCGCGCGATGACCTTGCCCGCCGAGTCGAGGATGACGACGATGTCGGCCTTGCGCGAGCCACCCTTCTGCAAGAAGGAGTTGACCTCCTCGCACTGCTCGAAGGCGGCCTGCCGGCGACCGGTGACATCCGCCTTGTCGAACACACCGACGATAGCGGCCCGGTGGCTCAAGCTGGCGACCAGATTGGCGAAATCGAGGGCCTCCAGGCGGGCAATCGACTGGTGCATCCGCTGCCCACGCGAGACCTCGGTCTCCACCTCTTGGACGACCGTGTCTTTGAGCTCTTTGGTCACGACGGAATAAAGACCGCCGGTGAGCGCGAGCAAAACGGTGGCGGCGACAAGCCCGATCTTCATGCGGTGCATGTCCTGGCTCCTCTGCTGGGGCTGAAGGGTGGAAAGGGGGGAATGAAACGGGGGCACAATTCGGGCAATGGGGCGTCGGGAACGGCTAGGGCAGGAGTTTGCGGCTCGGTCGGAGGCAAAGTGCGCTCGGCGCGCCCAAAGGAGGCCGGATTATCAAGCAGCGCGGCGCTAAGAGTCAATGATCGGGGAACTCCTTCGGCAGAACGGGAAAAAATTTGACCTCCGCGGTCGATGCAACTTACATGTAGGGAAACATCCCCCAGGAGGCCTTTTCATGTCGTCGAACTTTCGCATTCTCGATCGCCGTCTCGAGCGCAGGAGCACCGCTTCGGATCGCCGCGCGTTTGGGCGCGTCGGAACGGATCTCTACGTCAACCGCTTCCTGAACGGACATCCGTATATGTGCCGCATGACGGACATTAGCCGAACCGGCGCGCGTCTCATGCCCCTGCTGGAGCCGGAGGCGAAGCGCGCGCCTCGCTTCATGGGGTTGCAATTTCAATTGCCCGGACAAGACGCGATTCTCACCGCTTCGGGCGAGACGATCTCGCTCGACGGCGGCAAGAGCGTCGGCGTGCGTTTCACCAATCTTCCGCCGCAGTCCGCGTGGGCGATCGAAGCCTTTCTCAAGGCTGCCTGAGCGATGCCGCAACGACGCGTCTCCTTCTTCCGGGCAATCCAAAAACGCTCTGTGTTTTGGCGGGGTTCGCTTGACAGCTCCGAACGCGATTTGTATGGTCCGTTCTCCGCGCTCACCCCCGCCCTCGACGCCGAGAGCGCGTGACGCCAGCGCAGACGACGCCGAAGACCACGCCGCAAGCCGCAGCCGGAGGATCTCGTGGATCAGAACCGAAAGCCGGGCGCTCCGCCCCCGAAAGACATCAGCGACCTGAAAGCGCGCTTGGGGCTCAAGCGCCCTGAGGTTGCGCCCGCTCCCGCTCCCGGTCCAGGCGGCGGGCGCCCCATGGGAGGCCTCCCAGCTGGATTCCCCCAGGGCCCCGGCCGCGCGCAGTCGCCCGGCCAGGCGCAGGCCGCCGCGGCGCCGCCGGCCGCTCACGACCCCTACGCCGGGATGAGGCCGCAACAGGGAATGTTCGACCTTCGGACGATCGACGACGGTGCGCCAGTCGAGAACGTGCGCTCGGGCCGGGGCAAGGCGGCCCTGGTGACGGCTGTTATCGTCGGCATCTTGGGCTTCGCACTCGGGGCGGGCCTCGGCGTCTCGGGCGTGGGCCGCGCCAACATGAACACGGCGAACCACGCCGCCAAGACGGTCAAGTCCGAGCTCGACGAGATGCAGAAGACGCTGACTCAGGTGGGCCAGGCCATGGCGTTCAGCCAGCAGCGACAGGCGAAGGACAAAAAGGACCTCCTCGACTACGACCCGCAGCTCATCGCGGACCTCGAGAAGGTCAAGCTCGATCCGCGCCCCGACACGAGCAAGATCTTTCGCGTCGACTACTTCCGCCTCGAGGACATCGTCGTCGACCGGCTCTTCAACTACTACTACGACACCATCGCGCTCTACAACGAGGTCGAGCGCCACATCAAGAAGACGCACGCCGACGCCGAGTCGCTCAAGGCCTACCTCGGGAAGACCGCCGCGTCGTCGCAAAAGAACTACGGCCTCGTCTTCGACACTTCGGCCAAGATCGTCGTCGGCAACCTCGTCGAGATCGGCGACCAGGTGTGCAAGGGCGGCGGCAATGAGTGCTCGGCCGCCGACCTCGTGGGCTTCCAGGTGCGCATCAACACGGGCGCGCCGTTCGTCGACAAGAAGACGGGCGGCAAGCTCGACACGGGCAACGTCGTGCCGATCAAGCCGACGCCCCTCATGGACGCCGTCATGTCCGGCTCGCCCGATCAGGTGCGCGCCGAGGCCTACAAGCAGCGCACGGCAAACATCCGCTCGCTCGTGACCCGCCTCACCGCCTCGCAGAAAGAGCTGTTCGAGGGCATCGACCGCGCCGCGGCGCGGCCTGACGTGTTCACGATCTTCTAGTCGCGTTCGCTCGCTTCGCTCGCATCGAGCCGGGTGCTTGCAGGCGCTCGCTCGCTTCGCTCGCATCGAACCCGGGTGCTTGCCGGCGCTCGCTCGCTTCGCTCGCATCGAGCCCGGGGAATCCGCTGCGCCTCCGGGTAACCCCGGCTACCGCGCGGCTTCCTCGTCGCGACAAGGTGATCGCCCGTCCGCCGCTTGGTAGCTTCCGTCGCCG
>DASZFV010000118.1:0-4496 GCA_035939455.1 Polyangia bacterium | reverse complement strand
GCAGATCGCCCAGCGCGAGAGCGACGAGCACCAGTACCGCGTCCTCGAGGCGCACCGCCTCATGCTCTCCGACGTCCACCTGGTCGAGCAGACGCGGCGCCACATCCGCGAAGAGCACACGGGCGCCGAGTGGGCCGTGCGCAAGACCCTCGACCAGATCCAGGCCGTCTTCGCGCGCATCGAGGACCCGTACTTCCGTGACCGCCGCAGTGACTTCGCCTACGTCGGCGAGAACCTCCTGCGAAACCTCATGGGCGCGAGCGACGCGGGCGAGCCCGCCGAAGCGCCCAAGGGCAGCGTCGCCGTCGCGCACGAGCTGTCTCCCGCCGACGCCGCGCAGCTCGGCCGCGCCGAGGTCGTGGGGTTCTGCACCGAGGGCGGCGGCCGCACGTCGCACACGGCGATCATCGCGCGCGCCATGGGCCTGCCGTACGTCGTGGGCGTCGAGGGCCTCGGCCACAAGGTGTGGTCCGGGATGACCCTCATCATCGACGGGTCGCGCGGCGAGGTCATCCTCGACCCCGACGACGAGGCGCTCGGGCGCTATCGCGCCCGCGCCGCCGTCGCGCGCGCGCGCGCGCGCCACCTCGAGGCGACGCGCGACGCGCCCGCCGTCACCCTCGACGGCGTGCAGATTCACCTCGCCGCAAACGTCGAGATGCTCGAGGAGATCCCGATCGCCGTCGATCTGGGCGCTGTTTCTGTGGGCCTTTTCCGGACGGAGTTCCTCTACCTCGAGCGCCCCGACCTGCCGTCCGAGGACGAGCAGCACCTGCACGCCGTGGCGGCGCTCAAGAGCATGCAGGGCCGCCGCATCACGTTCCGCACGCTCGACCTGGGCGGCGACAAGCTCCCGGCGTCCGTGCGCATCCCGAGCGGCACGAACCCGGCCATGGGCCTGCGCTCGATCCGCTACTCACTCCACCGCCCCGACCTTTTCCGCACGCAGCTTCGCGCGCTCTTCCGCGCGGCCAGCGTTGGCCCCATGCAGATCCTCTTCCCGCTCATCTCCGGCGTCGCCGAGCTGCGCGCCGCCAAGGAGATCTGCGCCGACGTGTGCGCCGAGCTCGCGCGCGAGGGCGTGCCCCACGATCCCAACGTGCCCGTCGGCATCATGGTCGAGACGCCGAGCGCGGCCCTCATCTCGGATTTGCTGGCCGCCGAGTGCGATTTTCTCAGCATCGGCACCAACGATCTGATTCAGTACACCCTGGCCGCCGACCGCGACGACGAGCACGTCGGGTACCTCTATCACCCGCTGCACCCCGCGATCCTGCGCGCGCTCAAGCAGGTCGTCCTGGGCGCGAACAAGGCTGGCAAGCCCGTCGCGATGTGCGGCGACATGGCGGGCGATCCGATGCTCGCGTGGGTGCTCCTGGGGCTCGGCCTGCGCAACTTCTCGATGGCGCCGCGCCAAATCCCCGTCATCAAGTCCATCATTCGCTCGACAGACCTCTTCGACGCCGAACGCATGCTCGCGCAGGCGATGGCGATGAGCACCGAGACCGAGATCGAGGGCATGGTCTACCGCGCCATGCGCGAGCGTTTCCCGGCGGAAGTGAGCGAAGGCGAAGGGGAAGGCTAGCCGGCGGTCGCGGGCATGATCCGTCGGGCGCGCGAGGACGACTGGGAGGGCGCGCGCGCGCTGTGGCGCGAGGCCGACGACCTGCACGCGCAGCTCGCGCCGGCGTATTTTCGCAAGGCGGCGCGCGCCGAGGGCGAGTGGCGCGAGCTGCTCTCCTCGGCGGACACGGCCGTCTTCGTGGCCGAGGAGGCCGAGGCGCGGGAGGGCGGTCGCGCCCGCGCCTCGCTCACGGGCGTGGTCTCGGTGCGCGTCTACGAGACGCCGCCCGATCCGGCGATGGTGCCGCTGCGCCGGGGACACGTCGAGATGCTCGTCGTGACGGGCGCGCGCCGCCGCGGCGGCCTGGGCGCGCGGCTCATGAAGGAGGTCGCGGCCTGGGCGCGCCGCCAGGGCGCGGCCGAGCTCGTCCTCACGGTGTGGTCCGGCAACCACGCCGCCGAGGCGTTCTACGATCGCCTCGGCTACCGCGAGCTGTCGCGCGTGTTGCACGCGAAGCTCTGAAGGTCCGCTCAGGCGGGCGCCGGCGGCCGGCTGGCCGCCTCGGCGCGGCGCGCCCAGAAGAGGTAGAGCAGGGGCGCCCCGAGCAGCGAATAGGACAGCAGGTGGCCGATGCGCCCGTCGGGCCCGACGATCTCGGTGGCGTCGTGGAAGGCGCGGCTGCCCTCGATGACGCCGCTCTCGGCGAGCTCGTGGATGCCATAGATGACGAGCTGGACGAGGAACACGCCGAGGAAGATCGCGGTGACCTTGAGCACGACGCCGAGATTCAGCCGGTGCGCGAAGCGCGTCCACGTCCAGGCGATGACGGCCGCGAGGACGAGGCCGGCCGCGGCGCCCACGACGACGTCGGCCATCTTGATCGCGAACGCCTGCACGCCGAGGTAGAAGACGGCCTCGAGCCCTTCGCGCGTCACGAGGATGGCCGTCACGAGCGCGACGCCCGCGAGAGAGCGCGCGCGCGTCGGCGAGGCGCCCTCGACGCCGGCCATCCGATCGACGCGGGCCTCGATCGCGCCCTTGATGCGACGGCCCACGCGTACGGCCTGCCACAGCAGCGCGCCCACGAAGCCGGCGGCCACGAAGGCGCCCACACCCTCGTAGAGCGGCTGGTTTGGCACCAGCTGCCAGAGCCAGGCGCCGAGGACACACGTCACGACCGAGAGGCCCAGGCCCACGTGGACGCCGCGCAGCAGCGCCGCGCGGCCCGTCTTGCGCAGGTAGGCGCTGATGACGCCCACGATGAGGAAGGACTCGAGGCCTTCGCGGAAGGTCACCAGCAGCGACTGCAACATGAGCGTGAAATATAGCGTGGAGCGGCGGCGCGCGCGTCAAGACGCTGCGTCACGGTCGGTGGTACTCTGGAAATCCCGGTACCCGGCACCCACTCTCGGAGGCAGCGATGCAGAGACAGACAGCGGCGTTCACGCTCGGCGCGCTCGGCTTGACGCTCGCTTTGGCCCTGGCCCCCCGCCCCGCGCGCGCCGACGAGGCGGCCGGGCACTACACCCTCGCGCTGCAGTACAAGCGCGAAGGCAAGGTGCCCGACGCCATCGCCGAGTGCCAGAAGGCCATCCAGATGCGCCCCGACTATGCCGCCGCCCACCTCACGCTCGGCAACCTGTACCGGGGCGAGGGCGACTACGCGCGCGCCGCTGGCGAGTTCGAGAAGACGGTGAAGTTGCAGCCACAGGACGCGACGGCGCGCAGCAACCTCGGCGCGGCCTACGTGCGCCTCAAGCGACTCGACGACGGCATCCGCGAGCTCGAGACGGCGCTCGACCTCAAGCCCGACGACTACGAGACCCGTGTGTCGCTCGGCTTCGCGTACAAGCAGAAGGGCGACTACAAGCACGCCATCGAGCACTTGCAGAAGGCCACCGAGGTCAAGCCCGACGCCGCCGAGGCCTGGACCAACCTGGGCATCGCCAAGTCCAAGGCCGACGATCGCGACGGCGCCATCACGGCGCTGCGCAAGGCCATCACGCTGCGGCCCGAGGACGCCGATCTTCACTTCGACCTGGCCGTCGTGTTTCGCCGCGAGCGCAAGACCGACGAGGCCATCGCGGAGTACCGGCTCGCCCTCGACAAGGACCCGAGGTACGCCCCCGCTTACTACGACCTCGGCGTCTTGTATTCGCAGGAGAAGAAGACCAACGAGGCGCGCGAGGCCTTCGAGAACTATCTCAAGTACGGCACCCACGAGGACGCCGCCTCGCGCAAGGACGCCGAAGACCGCCTCAAGACCTTCAAGGGCTCCGACGACGGCAAGGCGGCTACAGAAAAGCGCGCGAAGTAGCCCTCAAAATCTCACACCCATGAAGACGCGGAGTATCTGGGCGGCCGTGGCGTCGGCGGCGTTGTCGCCCCACAGCGAGGCGGGGCGCGCGAGGGCGGCCAGCGGAAAGAAGACGGCCCAGGTCACGCCGCCGTACACGCCTTCGCCCGTGTTCCGGTAGTTGACGCCCACGTCGCCCTCGACGCCGTAGTTGATGGCGTTGCCCGGCGTCGAGACCGGCACCTGGGCCATGCTGTAGATGACGCTGCCGTTGAGACCGATGGCGCGGTTCTGCCCGAGGTCGAACCAGTACGCCGTCTGCGGCTTGACGTAGATGGCGTTAGTCACCGTGCCAATGATGTGGCGAAAGAGGATCTCGTCGATGTGGTAGTCGGGCGAGAAATGAAAGTCGTTGATGGCGTGATCGCCGGCCGGCTGCTGCACGAACTTCCAGCGGTAGTTGAGGTATTGGCTCGGGTCTTCGGCCTGGTCGCCCGTCGCGCCGCCTGTCTCGAGGCCGACGAAGAACGCGTCGCGATAGAGCTTGAGCTCGGCCGCGACGACCCAGCCGAACTGGCGCAGCGTCAGCTGCTGCTGATCGACGGCGAGGACGCCCGGGTGATCGATCTTGCCGAA
>DASZFV010000117.1:0-4536 GCA_035939455.1 Polyangia bacterium | reverse complement strand
CGCGCGCCCGCAGCATGCGATTGTCGAGGATCGAGCGGCGTGGGCGCGGCGCCTTCATCCCGATGGCCGCCGTCGGCAGCGCCTCGACTCGGGTCTCTGGCAGCCCCAGCGTCGCGGCCGCGAAGCGGGCGAAGTCCGCCCAGCTCGCCTCGCCCTGGGACGTGCAGTGATAGACGCCGTACGCATCGGTGCGCGCGAGCGCCGCCGAGACGCGCGCCACCTCCCTCACCCAGGATGGGGAGCCGGAGCGCTCGCGATCCGCGCGCACGGTCTCGCCCGCGCGGAGGCGGCGCACGATCGTCGACGGGAAGTTGCGGCCATCGTGCCCGAACAGGCACCCGACGCGCACGGCGAACAGACGCGGCGTCGCCGCGGCGGCCAGGAGCTCTCCCGCGCGCTTCGAGCGCGCGTACACGCCCTGCGGCGTCGGCACGTCGAACTCGTCGTACGGCCGCTCGAGCGTGCCGTCGAAGACGAAGTCGGTCGAGTAATGCACGAGCGCCGCGCCCGCCTCGTGCGTCGCGCGCCCGAGGGCCTCGACGGCGACGGCGTTCACGGCGTACGCGAGGTCGCCCTCACTCTCGGCGCGGTCGACGTCGGTGTAGGCCGCGGCGTTGAAGACGACGCCCGGACGTCCCCCGAGGCCCCGCGCGACGACGGCGCGCACCGACGCCGCGTCACGAAGGTCGCAGACGGCGCGATCGGCGGCCAGCGCGAGCGTCCAGCCCGCGCGCGGCAGCTCCGCGACGAGCGCCTGGCCCAACGTCCCTCGCGCCCCGACGACGACGGCGAGCGGCGCGTCTTCGCCGCGCGTGGCGCTCATGACGTCGGCGCGCGGCCGGCGAGCGAGGTCCGCACGTCCTCTTCGTCGGCGCGCACCATCATTTGAATGAGCGTCTTGAAGGTGACCTTCGGCCTCCACCCCAGCTTGCGCGTCGCCTTGGCCGGGTTCCCCTTGAGGTGGTCGACCTCGGTGGGCCGGAAGTAGCGCGGGTCGATCTCGACGTATTTCTTCCAGTCGAGCTCGAGCTCGCGGAAGGCCAGGTCGAGGCACTCGCGCACGCTGTGCGACTCGCCCGTCGCTACGACGTAGTCGTCGCCCCTGTCCTGCTGGAGCATCATCCACATAGCCTCGACGTAGTCGCCCGCGTAGCCCCAGTCGCGGAATGAGTCGAGGTTCCCGAGGTAGAGCTTGTGCTCGAGGCCGTGGCGGATGCGCGCCGCCGTGCGCGTGATCTTGCGGGTCACGAACGGGATCCCGCGCCGCGGCGACTCGTGGTTGAAGAGGATGCCGCACGAGATGTGCATGCCGTAGGCGTCGCGATAGTTCTGGCAGAGCTGATGGGCGAAGACCTTGGCGCAGGCGTACGGGCTGCGCGGCAGGAACGGCGTGTTCTCGTCCTGGGGCGGCGCCGCGGCGCCGAACATCTCGCTCGACGACGCTTGGTAGAAGCGCACGCTCTTCTCCTGGCCAGACTCTCGGATGGCCTCGAGCAGGCGCAAGGTCCCGATGCCCACCGTCGACGCCGTATACTCGGGGATATCGAAGCTCACGCGCACATGGCTCTGCGCGCCGAGGTTGTAGATCTCGTCAGGCTTGAAGGTGCGCAAGACGCGGTTGAGCGAGCTCGCGTCGTCGAGGTCGCCGTAGACGAGGCGCAGCTGGTAATTGGCGGCGTGCGGATCCTGATAGATGGCGTCGAGCCGCTCGGTGTTGAACGAGCTCGAGCGCCGCAGGAGCCCCGTCACTTCGTAGCCCTTCGCGAGCAGGAGCTCGGCCAGGTACGACCCGTCTTGTCCCGTGATGCCCGTGATGAGCGCGCGTTTCATCCCTCTATTTCCTTCCTGTGTTCTTCGAGGTAGGCGACCGTCTTCGCGATTCCGTCCTCGAACGATGTCTTGGCCACGAACCCGAAGCGCGCGCGTGCGCGGCTCACGTCGAGCTGTCGGCGCGGCTGTCCGTTGGGCTTCGAGGGGTCCCAGACGAACCGGCCCGTAAAGCGCGTCGCGCGCGCGATGAGCACGGCCAGATCTCGGATGCTGATCTCGACGCCGCTGCCCAGATTCACGGGATCGCTCGCGTCGTAGCGCTCAGCGGCCAGCAGCAGTCCCTCGGCGGCGTCCTCGACGTAGAGGAACTCGCGCGTCGGCGTCCCGTCGCCCCACAGCACTACCTCGACCTGGCCGGCCTCACGCGCGGCGACGCACTTGCGAATCATGGCGGGGATAACGTGCGAGGTCTCGAGATCGAAGTTGTCGCGCGGCCCGTAGAGGTTCACGGGGAACAAGACGACGCTGTTCATGCCGTACTGTTCGCGGTAGCCCTGCGACTGCACGAGCATGATCTTCTTGGCGATGCCGTAGGGCGCGTTGGTCTCCTCGGGGTAGCCGTTCCACAGATCGTCTTCCTTGAACGGCACTGGCGCGAACTTCGGGTACGCGCAGATCGTCCCCGCGGCGACAAGCTTCTCGACGCCCGCGAGGCGGCACTCCTCGAAGAGCTGGAGGCCCATCATGGCGTTCTCGAAGAAGAAGCGCCCGGGGTTGGCGCGGTTCGCGCCGATGCCGCCCACCTGAGCGGCGAGGTGGATCACGAGCTCGGGCTGCGCGTCGGCGAGCACGCGGCGCACGGCGGCTCGATCGACGAGGTCGTACTCGGCCGAGCGCGGAACGAACACGGACGCGCCCTCGCGCTGGAGACGCTCGACGACGAACGAGCCCAGGAAGCCTCCGCCGCCCGTGACGACGACGCGCTTGCCGTGCCAGAAGGTGCTCATGAGCGGCGGAATCTATACGGAAGCGCCTGGTGCCGCCAGTACGCATCGTGGCGCGGCGTGGCCTCCCGCGGCCGGAGATCAGCGCGCGAGCGCCGCGCGGCTGGACCGGCGCCCCGCGGTCACCTCGGCCGCGAGCGCCGTCAGCTCGGGGAGCGCCGCCGAGACGTCGGCGCCCGCTGCCCGAACACCACCGGGCTTCACGGTGGCGCCGTACGTCGTGACGATGAAGATGCGATAGGCCTCGGCGCGCTCGCCGGGTATGGCCCGCCCGTACGCGTCGACGAGCCCGGCCACGTCGGCTGGTGGCGCGCCCGCGAGCACGGCGCGCGCCCACGCCGTGAGCAGCTTCGCTTGAAAGTTGCGGAAAGGCCCCAGCACGGCGGCCGGGCTCACGCCGGGCGGCACGCGGTCGGTGACGAACGGCGCGTAGACGTCCGCCGGCGCCACGCGTCGGCCCACCGCCTTCGACTGCGCGAGGCGGTAAATCACCGTGGCGGCCAGCCCCGGATCGGCGAGCAGCTCCGCGGCGGGCCTGGGCGCGCCGTCGGCGCCCACGGCAAATCGGTTCTCGCGCACGCCGGCGAACAGCACGCGCTGCGTGCCGGTCCCCGCGTCGGACGCGACGGCCCCCTCGGGCCCCTCTCCCACGCGCCACTCGCGCGCGATGACCTCCATCGCGCGCACGTACCCGTCGACGAGCGCCGGCGAGGCCTCTGTCCCCACGACGCGCGACACGACCCGCCGCGCGAGCAAGGCCGTGACCGTCTCCGGCATCGCGCGATCTTCCGCGATGTTCTCGCGCAGGCCGATCCAGGCAAGCGAGGGTCGCTCGACGGCCCCGCCGAAGAAGTCCTTGGTCGCAAACCCGGCGCCGAACGCTTCGAGCCCGCGCCCAACGACGAAGACCGTGGGCTCGCGGGCCGCGACGCGCTCCGGCTCGGAGAAGGTCTTACCCTCGAAGGACACGTCGCGAACGAGCTGCTTCGCCAGATAGTCCGTCCGCAGGATCTCGCCCACGATTCCGACGGAGATCTGCCTGTGCAGCGGCGCCGCGCGCACGTCGTCGAGCGCGAGCGGCTCGAGCCACGGCAACCCCGTTGGACTGCGCCGCGCCGTACCGGTCGCGTCCACGGCCGGCGTGTACACGACGTACGAGTCTGGCACGCCAAGCGCCGTCTCACGGCGATGGCTCACCGCGCCCGCGACGACGGCGCTCACGATCCCGAGCGCCAGCAAGCTGCCCTTCGCGCGCTTCAACCTCTCTCCTTCCTGTAACCCCGGCCTGAATCGAACAAGGGATCAGTACGCCAGCGGGGCGGAAAGTTCCAAGGCAAGCGTAGCACGACGGCCGAGGTCACCCAGCGAACGGCGGGCTGGCCAATTTTGCAGTGGCTCACGGTGCGCGGTGACAGAACGGCAGGGCCAGGGCGCGGGCCGCGTGGTATGCGAATGCGGCGCGGCCGCGCCGATGGCGTCGCGATTGCACACGACCCTGGAAAGAGGACGACGATGGTGAAGGGACGCTGGCTGATCGCTTTGGGCGTGGTTGCGGCGTCGCTGCAGGGGCGTGCCGCCCGGGGGCAGGACGCGGCGGTCACGGCGCTGTCCTCTACGGACTTCACGCTCACGATTTCGCCCGTCGTCGGGCCCAGCACGCAGGCGGCCCTCACGGCCGATCAGCTCGCGAACTTCTTCTCCCTCGCCCAGTGCGCCTGCCCTACGAACATCGTCGTGGGCCTGTCCATCAGCGACACGGCGG
>DASZFV010000116.1:0-4352 GCA_035939455.1 Polyangia bacterium | reverse complement strand
TGGGCGTTCACTTCACGTTCACGCGCGAGCACGATCACCTCGCGTTCCTCTCCGGCTCGCCGGAGTCAGGCTTCGTGGCCGTCGACGGCGCGCAGCTCTATCCGCGGCGCGGTCGCACCGTCGTGGCGAGCGCGCCCGCCTGGTCGAGAGACGGGCGCAGCCTCGCGTTACTCGAGTCGCCCGCCGACAAACCAGCGCGCCTCGTGCTCGTGGCCGAGATCGACAACGCCACGGGCGACACGACCTGGGACCTGCCGCCCACCGCCAGCACGGACGGCGTCAATGTGTTCTGGGCCGGCTCGGGAAAGCTCGTCGTCGGCAAGACGCAGATGCGGCCCATTTTCTCGGCGTCGTTCACGAAGGAGAGCTCGGGACGCTGACGCTCGGCGCAGGCGGCCGGGTCAGGGACCAGGACCTGACCCACGATGTGCAGCTCCGGCTCCATGCGCGCCCGATGGCCGCTTTCGGGCGCTTGATTTCCGGTGCGGGCTGGCGTAAGCCCAGGCACCCCAAGATGCCGGAAATGAACATCATCCAGGCGGTGAACGACGCCCTGCGCCTCGAGATGCGGCGCGACCCGCGCGTCGTCGTCCTGGGCGAGGACGTGGGCCGGTTCGGGGGGGTCTTTCGCGCCACGACGGGGCTGCAGGAAGAGTTCGGCGCCGATCGCTGCATCGACACGCCCCTGGCCGAGTCCGGCATCATCGGGGCCGCCATCGGCATGGCGATGTACGGGATGCGGCCCGTGCCCGAGATCCAGTTCGCCGACTTCATCTACCCGGCCTACGACCAGATCGTCAGCGAGCTGGCGAAGATGCGCTACCGCTCGGGCGGCGAGTACCCAGCGCCCGTCGTCATCCGCACGCCCGTGGGCGGCGGCATCCGAGGCGGGCACTATCACTCGCAGTCGCCCGAGGCGCTCTTCACGCACGTGCCGGGCTTGCAGGTGGTCTGCCCATCGAATCCCATCGACGCAAAGGGACTACTCGCGAGCGCCATCCGCGGCGAGGATCCCGTGATCTTCATGGAGCCCAAGCGCGTCTACCGCGCCTCGAAGGCGGACGTGCCCGAGGGTGAGTACACGATCCCCATCGGACAGGCCAAGGTCGTGCGCGAGGGCAGCCAGGTGACCGTGCTCGCGTGGAGCGCTATGGTGCACACGGCGCTCGACGCCGCCGCCAAGGGCGCCGACAAGGGCTACGACCTCGAGGTGATCGATCTGCGCACGCTCGCGCCCTTCGACATCGACACCATCCTCGCGTCCGTGCACAAGACCGGGCGCGTCGTCGTGGCGCACGAGGCGCCGCGCACGTCGGGCTTCGGCGCCGAGCTGGCGGCGACGATCCAGGAGAAGGCTATGCTGCACCTCGAGGCGCCCATCCTACGCGTCACAGGCTTCGACACGCCCTTTCCGTACACGCTCGAGCACGAGTACCTGCCCGACGCCGCCCGCATCCTCGACGCCGTCGAGCGCGTCATGACCTTCTGAGACCGCGACGATGATCTACGAGTTCAGGCTGCCGGACATCGGTGAGGGCGTCGTCGAGGGCGAGGTCGTCCGCTGGCTCGTCAGAGAAGGCGATCCCCTGCGCATGGACCAGCCCATGGTCGAGATCATGACCGACAAGGCGACGGTCGAGATCCCGGCGCCGCGCGCGGGCCGCGTCGGCAAGCGCATGTTCGCCGAAGGCCAGCTCTGCCCCGTGGGCAAGGTGCTCATCACGATCGAGCTGGCGGAGGGCGCCGACGCCGAGAGGGGCGAGAAGGCCGCCGCCAAGGTGTTGCCGTCCGCGCTCGCGGCTGGGACGGGAACGCGCACCGCCGCCGGCCCGGCGACGTCGGTCGCGCCGCCCGCGTCGCGCGGCACGACTCCGCTCTCGCCCGCCGCGCGCGCACGGGCCCTCGGTCCCGCGCTGGCGACGCCCGCGACGCGCAAGCTCGCGCGTGACCTCGGCGTCGACCTGCGCGGCGTCTTCGGGACCGGACCGGCCGCGCGCATCACCTCCGACGACGTGCGCAACCACGCCGGCGGCGGGCGCGGCGCCGCGGCCGCGACGCCGCCGCCGATCTCGATTGCGCGCGAGCCCGGCGACGTCGCGATCCCGTTCCGCGGGCTGCGCCGGCGCATCGCCGAGAACATGGCGCGTTCAAAGCACGCGGCGGCGCACTTCCTCTACGTCGAGGAGGTCGACTGCACGGATCTCGTGGCGCTGCGCGCGCAGGTAAACGCGCGCCTCGCGAAGGACCCGCCCGCGATGGGCGTCCGCAAGCTCACGTTCCTGCCCTTCATCGTCAAGGCGACGGCCCAGGCGTTGCGGGCGTTCCCGCAGCTCAACGCCGCGCTCGACGAGGCGGCCGGCGAGATCGTGCAGCGCAAGCACGTGCACATGGGCCTCGCGACCGCCACGCCCGCTGGACTCGTCGTGCCCGTCGTGCGCGACGCGAACGCGCTCAGCGTCGCCGACCTCGCCAAGGAGATAGATCGCCTCGCCGAGGCCACGCGCTCGGGCAAGGCCACGCGCGAGGATCTCTCCGGCTCGACCTTCACGATCACGAGCCTCGGCCAGCTCGGCGGCGTGCTGGCCGCTCCCATCATCAATCACCCCGAGGTCGCGATCCTCGGCGTGCATAAGATCGCCAAGAGGCCCGCCGTGCGCGACGACGCCATCGTCATTCGCGACCTCATGAACCTCTCGATCTCCGTCGATCATCGCGTCGTCGATGGCTACGACGCCGCGCGCTTCGTGGCGGCCATCAAGGAAGCCCTCGAGGCGCCGGCCGGCCTCTGGCCAGAGCAGCAGCCGAGGAAGGCCTAGCCGCGTGGCGCTCGCCAAGATCCGCGCCGGCATGGGCGACCTCAACTCTGAGTCCGTCGAGGTCTGGAGCGACGAGGACGAGGCGCGCGCCACTGGATTGCTGCAGCTCCTCGGGCCCGACGGCCGTCCCGTGGGTGCACCGCCCAAGCTCGAGCCGGCGTTGCTGCGCGAACTCCACCGCGGCATGCTGCGCGCGCGCGTCCTCGACGAGAAGATGTTGCTCTTGCAGCGTCAGGGCCGCATCGGCTTTTACGCGGAGGCGCGCGGCCAGGAGGCGGCGGTCATCGGCGCGGTCGCCGCGCTCGAGCCGAATGACTACGTCGTGCCCGCGCACCGCGAGCTCGGCGCGGCGCTCTACCGCGGCCTGCCCATCGCGAACGTCGTCGCGCAGCTCTACGGCAACGCGCACGACGTCGCGCGTGGCCGGCAGATGCCCGTGCACCTGGCCACGCCGCGCGCGCTGCGCTTCATCCCGCCCTCGTCGTGCGTCGCGACCCAGCTTCCGCACGCCGCGGGCCTGGCCTGGGCCGCCAAGATGCAGCGCGACCCCGTCGTCGTGCTCGCCTACCTCGGCGAGGGCGCGACGAGCGCCGAGGACTTCCACGCGGGCGTGAACTTCGCGGCCGTCTACCGCGCGCCCTGCGTGTTCCTCTGCGAGAACAATCAGTGGGCCATCTCGACGCCGGCCTCGCGCCAGACGGCCTCCCGGACCTTCGCCATCAAGGCGCTCGCCTACGGAATGCCGGGCGTGCGCGTCGACGGCAACGACGTGCTCGCCGTGCACGCGACCGTACGCGAGGCCGCCGGGCGCGCGCGCGGCGGCGGCGGCCCGACGCTCATCGAGGCGGTGACCTACCGCCTGGGCGCGCACAGCAGCTCGGACGATCCGCACCGTTACCGCGACGAGGCCGACGAGTCCTCCTGGAAGGGGAAGGATCCGCTGGAGCGCTTCGCGATCTGGCTCGCCGCGACAGGCGTGCTCGACGCCGCGGGCGCCGCCGCCCAGCGCGCCGCCGTCGAGGCCGAGATCGCCGCGGCCGTCGCGGCCGAGGAGGGCGTCGGCCCGCCCCCGCTCCGGAGCCTCATCGAGAACGTCTTCGCGCAACCGCCCGCCGCGCTCGAGGAGCAGCTCGCCGAGCTCGAGCGCGTGCGCGCCTCGGGGCCCGCCGGCCACGCGGACAGGTAGTTCGGCGCGGGCCGTTGCGGTATAAGCGCTCCCGATGACGTCACGCGCCCGATCGCCGCTGGCCGCAGGTCCTGTGAACGCCCTTGGTGTCCTCTCGAGGCCGGCGACGCTCGTCGCGACGCTCGTCGCGGGGCTCGCGGGCTGCGGCGACGACCCCATCGCCACGGACGACTTCGTCGGCACCTGGCACTACGAAGAAGTGAGGAGCTCCATCCAGTGCCCGAACGGCGATCCGTTCGAGCAGCCGCCCTTGGCCAACAAGACCTTCGCGCGGGGCGTCGACGCCTCGCTCGTCGATCTGTCGCTGTCCGCCCTCGACGACCTCGTCTTCTGCAACTTCGGGTACGACG
>DASZFV010000115.1:0-1950 GCA_035939455.1 Polyangia bacterium | reverse complement strand
TGCGGTCGGCGCGGCCGTGCGACATGAAGACCGGCAGCCCGCGCCGTCGCGCGAAGCCGCGCCGCCAGGTCGCCACGTCGACCGGCGTTCCCGAGAGGAGCACGAGCGCCGTGATGGCGTCGTCCGTCGTGAACGCGATCTGACTCGCGACCATGGCGCCTTGCGAGAAGCCGCCGAGGAAGAGCGAGCCGGACGAGGCGCGTTCGCGGACGAGCGCCCGCACGCTCGCCGCGGCGAAGTCGATGCCCAGGGGGTGGAACGTGGCCAGGTCCGGCAGCTGGCTGCCCGGCCGAACGTGCGATTCGAGGTCGAGCCGCCACCAGGCCCGGCCGCCGATCGGACCGTCTGGCGGGCGGGTCGGCTCGGGAGCTTGCGGGAAAACGTACCGGCCCCCGGCCGGCAAGACGATCGTCGTCGCGAAGGGCACCCAGTCGGTCGCCTTTGCGGCGTATCCGTGGAGCAGCACGAGCGTCGGTGGTCCCTCGCCGCCGCGCACGACGGCGGCGAGGTGCGACAGGTGGGCGTGGCCCGCGTGCGAAGGAGCGCCCACGAGGAGGGAGGCGGACGCCAGCACGGCCAGGGCCGGCTTTCGGTGCGCTCGATGCGGATGACGCTTCGCCTCGGGTGTGCTCACGGGCCTCGAACATAAGACCGCACGGCCGACAGAGAAGAGCAGATCACTCCTGAATCGTCGGGCGCCTGGCGGGTCGCCACCCCTAGGCCGTGGGGTGGCCCTCGGCGAGGCGGCGGCGCACCATGGCGACGTGGTCGCGCAGGACGTAGAGCTGGTCCGCGAAGGAGAGCGGCGTCTTGATCTCGTCGACCGCGTGCTGGATGTCGTCGAGCCGCTGGGCGATCTGGCGGCGTTGCTCGTCCGTGCGCGCCGTCATGATCTCGCGCTCGATGGCCATGAGCGCGCCGTACCACCGATAGATGCGCGAGCGCACGCGCCAGCGGTAGAGCGACGGCGCCGCGCGCGTCGCGGGCACGACGATCACGAGCAGCGGCAGCATGACGACGAGCACGCGGTCGAGGAGGCTCGCGAGCCAGAAGGGGAGCCGCTTGTACAGGAACTGGCCGCCCGACTTGTAGTAGCGCTCGGCGTCGCTGCTGATGGGGAAGTCGTGCTCGAGCGGCGCGGGGTACTCGCCCGCCGTGCGGTACATGCCGGGGCCGCTGTGGATCTCGCGCGCCGCTGCGATGAGGAGGTCCGACAGCGCGGGGTGCAGATCGCGGTGCGCGACGAGCTCGACGGCGGGGCCGACGAGCGCGACGTCCTCCGACGGATAATCCTTGCCGAGATCCATGGCGCCCTCGGGGAGCGTGAGGTGCGTGAGGAACTTCAGGCGGCGCACGTAGCCGTCGGCCTGATGGAAGCTCATGAGGCGCACGCCCGGCGCCTCGCGCAGGCCGCGCATCACCTGCGGCGTCGCCGAGTCACCCATGAGGAAGGCCGCGTCGAGCTTGCCCGCGGCGAGGGAGCGCGCCGCCTCCTCGCCGTGCTCGGCGACGAGCGTCGCTGATTGGTCGTCCATGTCGTTGGCTTTGAGCAGCTTGAGGGCGAGCGCGTGCGTGCCGCTGCCCACCGCGCCGATGGCGATGCGCTTGCCCCGCAGCTCGCTGAGGCGATCGATGGGCTGCGGCAGGCGGTAGTAGACCATGAGCGGCTGCGTGAACACCGTGCCCAGCGACACGAGGCGCGAGATGTCGACGCCGTCGGCGAGGCCGCCCTGCACGAAGCCGACGTCGACGGCCGACTTGGGATCGGCGAGGCGCTCGAGGTTGTCGAGCGCGCCCTCGGACGGAACGATCTCGACCTTGACGCCGTGGCTCTCGATGATCTTCTTGTACCTCTCGGCGAGGGTGCGGTAGCTGCTGCCCTCCGAGCCGCTGATCATGCGGAAGCGGCTGGGCGGCGCCGATTGCATGAGCTTTGTCGCGAAGGCGCTC
>DASZFV010000114.1:0-8092 GCA_035939455.1 Polyangia bacterium | reverse complement strand
AGGTGCGCGGCGCGCGCCGCCGCCTCAGCCCGCCGCGCGGGCTCGAGCTCGTCGCGCCGCCAGGCGGCCACGGCGGCCGCGCTGGTCTCGACGGCGGCGGCGAGCCTCGCCCAGTAATGCCGGCGCGCGAGCCCCGCCGCCGCGCGCTCGCCGACCGCGGCGTCCTCACCGCGACGCACCGCGAGCTCGGCGCGCGCGCCCTCCTCGGCGGCGGCGAGCCGCGCGCCGTCGACCTCGGCCCGCGCGCGCGCCGCCATGGTCGCGGCGAGGGCGCGCTCGGCGCGCCGCTCCTCAGCCTCGCGCAGGCCGAGCAGGCTCGAAAGGGCATGTGCCGGCGCCGACATGGGCATTGAATCTTACCAATCGCGATCCTACCCTCGACGAGGATGAACGCCAGCCAGCAGACGGCCGCGCGCCGCTACCGCATCGAGCGGTACCTCACCGAGGGCGGCATGGGCGCCATCTACATCGGCAAGAAGCTGGGGCCCGGCGGCTTCGAGAAGGAGGTCGTGCTCAAGCAGCTCCTGCCGGAATACACGTCGCGCCCCGAATTCCGCGATCTGTTCTTCCGCGAGGCCAAGATCTCCGCGACGCTGGATCACGCCAACATCGTGCACACCTTCGATCTCGTCGAGTCCGACGAGTCGTTGTTCATCGTCATGGAGTACGTGCGCGGCGTCGACCTCCGCACGATCGTGCGGCGCGCGCGCCTGCGCCGCCGCGAGTTGGCGCCCGCCGCCGCGATCCACATCGTGCTCGACGTGCTCGCGGGCCTGGGCTACGCGCACGCGCGGCGCGACGCGAGCGGCGCGTCCCTCGGCATCATTCATCGCGACGTCTCGCCCTCGAACATCCTGTGCTCGGCGCAGGGCGAGGTGAAGCTTTCGGACTTTGGCATCGCGAAGGCGTCGACGCACTCGTCGGTCTTCTATCGCGTGCGCGGCAAGGTCGGCTACATGTCGCCGGAGCAGGCGCGCAACGAGCCCGTCGACCACCGCTCGGATCTCTACTCGCTCGGCGTGTGTCTCTACGAGGCGCTCACGGGCGAGCGCCTGTTCGTCGGCGATCTGTCGACGCCACCCGACGTGATCTACGGCCAGCCCGTGCTGCCGCTGTCGCAGAAGCGCCCCGGGCTCCCGCTCGCGCTCGACGACGTCCTCGTGAAGGCGCTCGCGCCCAAGCCCGACGAGCGCTATCAGGACGCGACGGCGTTCACGGAGGCGCTGCGACAGGCGGCGCACCGCTTTGGCCTCATGTACTCCGCGCCGCAGCTCGCCGACCACCTGCGCATCATCTTGGGGCCCGACCCGGCGCGTTGGCTCAACGAGGAGACCGCGGGCGCCGGCGAGGCCGGGACGCAAAAAATTCCCATGAAGGTGCACGAAGGCAAAGAGGTCGCTTCCATCGGCGTCGTCGAAGGGTCAAACTTATACATCGTGAGCGGACGGGACGTGGTAAGCCCGAAGCCTGGCCTGGGCGCGAGCCCGGAGACCAAACCGGCCATGAATCCGAAGCCGCCGCCAATGGCAGACGAAGAGCCCACGCGCCGCGTGTCGCCCACCGAAGTCGCGCCCCTCGCCAACGCGGCGGCCCGCAGCCCCTTCATCCCCATCCACGAAGACGACGAGGACGCGCCGACCGACGCGCGGAGCGTCGGGCCCGCGACCTCGGCGGCGCCGCTGGCGGCGGCGCGCCGGCCGAATTCCACGTCGCCTTATTCGGCGCTGTCGACGGCGGGCGGCGCGCGCAAGCGACCGACGATTCCACCGCCGCCGCCGGCCGCGGCGTTCGCGCCGCCCGTGCCCGTCTTCGCACCGGGAGGCTCGTCTTTCACGGCGCCGCCGCCGCCGCCCATGCCGCCGTCGCGCGCCCTCGCCGACTCGCCGTTCGATCCGGACATGCCGACGCCGCCACCGCCGCCCACGGACGAGTTTGCGCCGCCAACGCCGCTACCTTCGTACGCCGGCCCGCCGCCCGGCATGCGGGCCGCCAGCAACAACTGGTTCCCCCCGCCCGCCCCGCCGCTGTCGTCCGGCAACAACTGGGCCGCGCCCCTCCATCTCCAGCCGCCCGAGACGATCGACTTCTCGGCCGACTCGCAGCCGCTCATCGTGCGCCGCTCCGGTCCCCCGGGCCTCGTCGTGTTGATCGTCCTGCTCGGCGCGATGGCGGGCGGAGCCAAGCTCGCCCACGTCGTCACGCGGGGCGACGTTGCGTCCTTTCCCGAGCCGGCTTTGACAATGACGCCGCCGTCGAAATGATCGAAAAAAACGCCACCCGCATCCTCGACCAGGGCGGCTCGATGGTCCGCCAGGCGGGTCGCGGAAGGCTCCTCATCGTCAAGGGACCGGACCGCGGCGAGGCCATCGCCATCGCGGACCTCGCGATGACGGTCGGCTCGGGCGCCGGCAACGACGTGCTCCTCTCCGATCCGACGATCTCGCGCCGGCATCTCGTGATCGAGCCGCGCGCCGATGGCGTGATCCTGCGGGACCTCGGCTCGACGAACGGCTCGTTCGTGCAAGGTGCGCGCTTTCAGGAGCTGACGCTCGGGTTCGGCACCGAGGTCACGATCGGTCAGACGGTGCTGAAGTACGTGCCACAAGAGGAGGCGGTCGACCTCCAGCCCACCGACGAAGAGAGCTACGGGTCGCTCGTTGGACGCGACGCGAAGATGCGCAAGATCTTCCGTCTGTTGGCCGACGTCGCGGCGAGCGACGCCGCCGTCTTGATCGAAGGCGAGACTGGCACGGGCAAAGAGCTCGTCGCCGAGGAGATCCACCGGCATAGCGCGCGGCGCGGCGCTCCGTTCGTCGTGTTCGACTGCGGCGCCATCCCCAAGGAGCTCCTCGAGTCCGCCCTCTTCGGCCACGTGCGCGGCGCGTTCGCGGGCGCCGTGAGCGATCGCCCGGGCGCCTTCGAGGAGGCCGACGGCGGCACGCTGTTCCTCGACGAGATCGGTGAGCTCGCGCCCGAGGTGCAGCCCGCGCTGCTGCGCGCGCTCGACAAGCGCGCCGTGCGGCCCGTGGGCGGCACGAGCTACAATCAGATCTCGGTGCGAGTCGTCGCCGCGACGAACCGCAACCTGCGCGCCGAGATCGCCGCCAAGCACTTCCGCGAGGACTTGTACTACCGGCTGGCCGTCGTGCGCATGCACGTCCCGCCCCTGCGAGAGCGCCCCGACGACCTCCCGCTGCTCGTCGATCACTTCGCGCGGCAGTTCTCGGGTGGGCGCTCGTTCGAGGTCTCGCGCGAGGAGCTCGAGCGCCTGCGCCACCACGCCTGGCCCGGCAACGTCCGCGAGCTGCGCAACGTCGTCGAGCGCGCCTGCGCGCTCACGCACGGCTCGAAGCTCGAGATCGACGAGGCCTTCGACGAGCGGACGGGCGGCGCCGCCGCCGGAGGCGCCGTCGACATCAACCTGCCCTTCAAGGAGGCCAAGGCGCAGCTCATCGACAACTTCGAGCGCGAGTACATCCGCGCCCAGCTCAAGCACCACCAGGGCAACCTCTCGGCCGCGGCGCGGGCCTCCGAGGTCGATCGCAAGCACTTCCGCGAGCTGCTCCGCAAGCACGGCCTGCGCGAATCGAGCGAGTAGGGCGCGCGCGCCGTCCGAACCTCGTCTACAATGGCGGGCGGATGCCCCGCTGGAAGCCCTCTCCGCGGCGCGCGCGCGCCGATACGACTCACGCGAACCCGCGCGAACGGTTCTCGCGCGAGCGGTTGATCCGCGCGGCTCCTTCGGCCGCATTCGCGGCCATCGTGCTCTTCTACGTGACGCTGCGGACGTATCAGTTCCACGTCGCCGACTCCGACGAGAGCATCTACTTCTACATGGCGTTGCGTACGGCCTTCGGTGGCCTCGTGCCGTACCGGGACTACTTCTTCGCGCACCCGCCGCTGCACCTGGCGTTCGCCGTCGTCGCGCTCAAGCTGGGCGCCCTCATCCATGGCGCGGCCGCCATGGTGGATCCGGGTGAGTGGCGCGACGCCGGCGCGGCGCTCGTCACCGTGAAGTGGATCGGCCTCGTCTCGGGCGCCGTCGGCGGTGTTTGCATCTACCGCGCCGTGCGGCGCGTGTCCGGCGCCCTCGAGGCGCTGATCGCGGGCACGGCGTTCCTCCTGTCGCCCGACCTCCTGCACGGCTTCTTCACGGGTGTCGCCGAGGGCCTCATGTTCGCAGCGCTCGGCCTCGAGCGCTCCCTGGCGGGCCGAGATCGCCAGGCCGGGCTGGCGTTCGCGGCGGGCTGCCTCGTCGCGATGTACGTCGCGCCGTGCGGGCTCGCCGTGTGGCTCGTGCTGCTCGCGTTCGCGCCCCGGCGCGCCCGGACGCTCGCGCTCTGGACCGCCGTCCCCCTGCTGCTCGTGCACGGGATCTTTCTGCTCGCCGTCGGCCGTCCTTATTGGGACGGCGTCTTCGCGTACCACCTGCACAAGCCCAACGTGGGCGGCGGCACGTTCGCGCACGAGCTCCTTCTCATGCTGCGCAAGAGCACCTTCCTCGTGGCGGCGGCGCCGGCCTCCGTCGCCGTGCTGTGGCGAGGCAGCGCCAGAGAGACGTTCTCCCGCGCGCGGCTCGCCGACGAGCCGCGCGTCCAGCTCGCCGCCTTCGCGCTCGCCTCCCTGGTCGCGACGTTGCTCTTCGTGGCCGCGACACGCGCCGTCTTCCACTACTACTTCGTCATGCTCATGGTCGGCGTCGCCCCGCTCGCGGGCCTCGCGTACGGCCAGCTCCTGCGCCGGTTCGCGACGCTCGCCCGGGAGGTGCGCGCCCATGGCGCCGGGCCCGCGGCGCGTCTGCCCGGGCTCGCCGTCGCGGCTCTGCTCGTCTGGCCGCTCGCGGGCGCGGCCCTCTCGCGGCTGCCCGCGGCGCGCCGCACACAGGTGCCCGACGAGGCCGTCGGCCACCCGGCGGCGCGCTCGTGGCGACCGTCGCCCGTGCTCGGACCCATCGACGGCGCCGTCCACGCGCTCCTGTGGCGCGACGAAGAGATCCTCGGCCGCAGCTATCCCATCTGGACGCGCTTCCTGTGGGACGCGAGCCAGACCTTCGAGATGGCCGAAATCTTCGTGCGCTACGCGGACCGCCTGCCGCCCGAGGCGACGCTCTTCGGCGAGCCCGCGCTCGTGGACGCGGTGGCGCTCATGTCGGGGCGGCGCGTGGCCCTCGACGAGGCCGACACGAACTTCATGCGCTTCCGCAGCGGCATCACGCCCGCGAACGCCTTCATCGCGCGCCTGCGCGCGGCGCCGCCCGCGTTCATCGTCTTCCCGATCGGCGACTACCTGACGATGGGCGACGAGTTCCACCACTGGATGGAGACCGACTACGAGGGCGATCTCGCCAACGACAGCGCCGGCATCGTCTACACCGTCATGCGCCCGCGGGCCGCGCCCGCGCGCTGAGCGGATGTTGGACATCGGTGTTAGGCTTAGCGGATGGGGTTCCTGGCCGACCTGCGGTCGCGGGCGGTGACCCTCACGAAGGAGCTGACGGCCAACGTCGTCGACTCGGGTCACGCGGCCGTTTACCTGCGCCAGCTCCTGCGCGGCAACCGCGGCGACCGCGCCCACGTCGCCGGGGAGACGGAGCGCCGCGCGCCCGGTCCGCCCGTCCTGCTCATCCACGGATACCTGGCCACGAAGGGCTCGTTGCACCTCCTCGAGCAGCACCTCGCGAGGCGCGGACACGTCGTCATGAGCTTCCGCTTCGGCCCCATCAACCTCGGCGACATCCGCGACTCGGCGGGGCTCGTCGCGCGCAAGGTCGAGTCGATCATCGCTCAGACGGGCGTCTCGCACGTCGACATCGTCGGGCACTCGATGGGGGGACTCGTCGGCCTCTACTACGTCAAGCGGCTCGGAGGGCGGCACCGCGTGCGAAGGCTCGTCCTCCTCGGCACGCCCACGCGCGGCACGTGGTCGGCGCTGCTGGGTCTGGTCACCGTGCCGCTCGGCCTGGCGAGCCTGCAGCTTTTGCCCGGTAGCCCCTTCTTGCAAGAGCTGTCCGAGACGCCGTTGCCCGAAGGCGTCGACGTCGTGTCGATCGGCGCGCTGCGCGACTGGCTGGCGCCGGTCGCACGCACGGCGCTCGAGGGCGTCCGGAACATCGCGCTGCCCACGGGACACTCGGGTCTGCTCGTCGACGAACAGGTCGCGGACCTCGTCGCCGGGCTCCTGCGCGCGGGCGCGCCCGCGCCAGAGGCGCATGTTGACGGCACGCCGCGGCCAACATAAAATGTCGAAGTTTTGAGCACATTTAGGCCGTCGTCATCCTCTTCGGACGATTCCGCGGACGGAAGCTCCGCGGGCTCAGAAACGATCTTGTGGGCGCTCCGGTTCATCTCGGGCAAATACCAAGGTGGGGAGTTTCCGCTGCGGCCCCACCGCGAGATCATCATCGGCCGCTCTTCCGAGCTCGACATGGTGCTCGTCGAGGACATGGTCTCTCGCAAGCACGCGAAGATCACGACCGACGACAAGGCCGTCACGATCCAGGACCTCGGCTCGACGAACGGCACGTTCGTCAACGGCGAGAAAGTCCGCAAGATCGAGCTCAAGGACGGCGACCGAATTCTCATCGGCACGTCGATCATCAAGCTGGTCTTCGTCGACGGCGAGCTCACGAACCACATGACGGAGACGGAGGCCCGGTCGAAGCTCGCGACGGCGGCCAACAAGCGCCCGCCGCCGAAGTCGATGTCGGGCAGCATCGAGGAGATCCCGCTGCCGGACCTCCTGCAGCTCCTCTCGACGAGCAAGAAGTCGGGCGTCATCGTCATCCGCGGCGACGCGGGCGTCGGCAAGGTCTACCTGCGCAAAGGGCAGATCTACTTCGCGAGCATCGACGACAGCTTCAAGATGGGCCCGCGCAAGGCCATGATTCGCATGCTGAGCTGGACGGCGGGCTTCTTCGAGCTCGAGCCGCCCGACGAGCGCGCCGTGCTCGAGGAGCTGCAGGACTCGACGGAGGGCCTGCTCATGGAGGGCATGCGTCAGATCGACGAGTACCAGGTCATCTCGGAGAAGCTGCCGCCGATGTCGGCGGGCATCGCGATCCCGCGGCCGCTCGAGCCCAAGCTGCGCGACCTCTCCCCCGAGGAGCTCGACGTCTTCCAGGCGGCGCTCACGGTCGGCACCGTGCGCGCGCTCTTCGACGAGTGTCCGCTCACCGACCTGTCGGTGGCCGAGAAGCTCAAGTCGCTGCTCGACAAAGGCTTCTTGACGGCCGCCGGCTGACACTTCTTCCGGCTCGGCGACAATCCGTCGGGGACTCCATGACGTCGATCGCTCGGGGCAGGATGGCGGCGCGCGCGGGGCTCGCGGCCACGTGGCTCGCGTCGGGCTGCGGGTCCGCCGTCCCGGACATCACGATCCGGACACCGGGCGCGATCGCGGCGGTTCCCGACGCCGTCACGGTCGTCATCGTCCAGCCGACGACGCGCCTTCGTTCCGTCGCCATTGTCGACGGGCGCGGCCAGCTCGTCGGGCAGCTCAACGATCGAGCCCACACCGTCGTGCGCCTGCCGGAGGGCCCGACCGTCCTCTACGCCGTGCTCGAGAACGACGCCAAGACCGCCGATCGCCTCGAGGGAACGCTCGTCGCCGGACGCATGTACTACGCCACCGTGGGCCCGCGCCCAGGAGGCGTGGCCCTGCTGGCCCTGAACCCCCGCAGCCCCGAGCGGCGCTGGAGCCACAAGGACGAGTACATCCGGACGACGCCCCGCGTTCAGATGGATCCGCAGGCGGTCGGGCGCGCCGCCAATGAGCTGGGTGACCCCGCGGCCATCATGCAGGCCGGTGACGCCTACGTCTCGAAGCTGGACGCCGCCCGCCTCGCCGAGCACTCGATCCAGGAGAACGACGGTCTCAACTAGACACTCAAAGTCTCGCCTTCGACGGCGCCGGTCACTTCGATGCTCGGCGCGCCCGCTTCATCGAGCAGGCGTCGCGCCCGCGCGACGAGCGCGTCGACGTCGGCGTCGGTGTAGTCCTGATCGTAGTGGAAGAGCACGAGGCGCTTGACCTTGCCGGCGACGGCCGCGGCGACGGCATCATCGACGGATGAAAAACCGCGGTCGAGATAGCG
>DASZFV010000113.1:0-2037 GCA_035939455.1 Polyangia bacterium | reverse complement strand
GCCCCCGACGTCAAGATCGCCGACTGCCTCCCCTACGCCAACTAAAACCCAACCGTCCCGAAAGCGACGGCCGGCGCGAGCGCCAGACAAAACACGAGGGCCGGCGCGAACGCACGGCCCCGGATAAGCGAAGTCATGGCTTAAAGGTCTCCTAAGCGAAACAAACGCTGAAATGTAACTAAGTGAGCTGAATGTAACTAAGTGAGCTGAGGGTACCTGAGTTGACGTTACGCGCGAGTTTCGTTCCTGTCTTTGTTGCGCGACGGCTACGGGATGGCGCGGCACGGTGTCGCGCACCGGCGCGCGTAGGGAGGCCGCCGTAGCTGCTCGGCAACACCCTGAAATACGGCACGTTTCTTGAAGATCATTTGATGTGTGATCCCAGCACACTCAGCCGGCTCCGTCCTGGTCGTGGACGACGACTCCGAGCTGCGCGAAGGCCTGTGCGACGTTCTCGTTGAGGAGGGCTACTCCGCGATCGGCGCCACCGACGGCGCGGACGCCCTCGACCACCTGAACGAGTTCGCGCTACCGGACGTGGTCTTGCTGGACCTCGGCATGCCCCGCATGGACGGCTACGAATTCCTCGAGCGCCGCGACGCGGACGATCTTCTGAAGGCCATCCCGGTCATCGTGATCAGCTCCACGCCCGATTGGCGGCGCATGCATTTCCCGGTGTGCACGACGCTGACGAAGCCGGTCGACCTGATGCAGCTGCTCGGGGTGCTGCGGCGGGAGATCGTGGAGCGACGGCCGGGGAACGACGTGGGGTGAGAGTCGAAGTCGAAGTCGAAGTCGAGGTAGAGGTAGAGATCCAAGAAGAAGGGGTGGACCCTGGGCCCAGTCACCGCCGGAGGCGCTTGACCAGCGTCTGCGCCTCCTCGAGGCCGAACGCGCGCGCCGCCAGAAAATAAACTGCCGCTCCCGCGCCGACGGGCCCGAGCGCCTTGAGGAAGCGCACGGCGAGGCTGTGACTCGCGAGCAGCTCGAGGCGCGCGCTCAGGACCCAGACCGCGACGCCCATGACAAGGCTCGCGCCCACGATGCGCGCCAGGGCCGCGAAGAGCTCGCGCGTGAGCAGGTTCTTGACCTGCGTCTGGAAGGCGATGACGAGGACGAGCAGGTTGACGGTGGCGGCCAGCGACGTGCCGAGCGCGAGGCCGAAGTGGCCGAGCGAGCGGAAGGTGGCGAAGTTCCAGGCCAGATTCGAGGCGACGGCGAGGACGCTGCCGATGAGCGGCACACGCGTGCGGCCGACGGCGTAGAAGGCGGGCGCGACGACCTTGACGGCGGAGTAGGCGGCCAGGCCCACGGCGTAGCCGCTGAGGGCGCGCGCCGTCTCGTAGGTCGCGCGCTCGCCGAAGCGGCCGTGCTCGTAGATGAGGCGGATGATGGGCACGCCGAGGAGCGCGAGGCCCACCATCGAGGGCACCGTGAGGAAGAGGACCATGCGCAGGCCGCGCCGCAGCGTGCCCGCGAGGGCCGGCCAGTCGTTCCGCGCGGCGTCGCGCGACAGGTGCGTGAGCGCCGTCGTGCCCACAGCGACGCCGAAGACGCCGATGGGCAGCTGCATGAGGCGGAAGGCGTAGCTCAGCCACGAGATAGCGCCGTCGGAGACCAGGCTCGCGAACGACGAATTGATGACGACGTTGATCTGCACGGCGGCCACGCCCAGCGTCGCGGGCGCCATGAGCGCCGCGATCCGGCGCGTCCCCGGGTCGCGCAGCGCGAGATCGGGCAGCAGGCGCGGCCGGAAGCCGAGCTTGAAGAGCGAGGGGAGCTGGACCGCGAGCTGCGCGAGGCCGCCCACGAGCGTGAGGGCGGACCAGGTCATGACGGCCGCGCGCGCCGAGGGGCCGATGATGTAGACGGCCACGCCGCCCGCGATGGCGACGAGGTTGAACATCGACGAGGCGAGGGCGGGCGCCGTGTAGTGCTCCTCGGCGTTGAGCGCGCCCATGGCGACGACGGCGAGGGAGATCGTGGGGAGGAACGGCAGCATGATGCGCACGAGCGTCGCGCAGAGCGCGGCCTTGC
>DASZFV010000112.1:0-3524 GCA_035939455.1 Polyangia bacterium | reverse complement strand
GGCTTCGATGGCGGGGAGCCAGTGCGGCTCTAGCTTGTCGTCCGCGATGACCATCGAGGCGGGCACGAGCACGAAGGGCTTCGCGTCGCGCCTGTCTTTCGAAGGCCGAGCGCTCGGAATCGATTCGGGAACGAGAAACGTGCTGCTTTGCTGGGGGCGAGCCATGAGGTCACGATCTCCTTTCGGTTGCCGAGCCAAAGTCGATGCACGCTGCGCGCCAGAACGGCGACCGCGATTCCGCAGGCTCTCCGTCGCCCGGCGGGGCTGATGTGCACAACTATTTGCGCACCTGCCGTTACTTTTTTGGCATTTCCGTCACAGTGGTGTGTAGCGCGGCGCGCAGCACCATGACGCATCACAACGACTTCGGCGCGAACCTCCGAATTCCGGTCCCCAGGCCAGATCCCGAAATGTGACGCGAACTTGCGCTCGCAGAATTTACGCAGAAGATGCCCACAAGATACACCGCGTTGACCGCTAGCGAGGTATTCGTGAGCGGCCAGCAGAGGCAAATGCCAACACGAGTGACCTCTACGAACGACTCGAAAGGAGACCGCGTGACGGGTGAAGAGATGGGGGATGTCAGGGGGCGACGGCGGCGACAGGCCGACTTGCAGGCCGATAGAGCCGATAGAAGAAAAGACGGATCGATCAGCAGCGTCGTCTACCTGGGACGCGGATCATTTCGCATGGAAGCCGTAGCGCTCGACCCGGAGCCCGCGCTGGGCGTCGTCCAGCCGATACTGGGCGCCGTGACGGCGCCCTTGCACAGGACGCCGGTCGGAGAGCGCGACGACCAGGACCGGAACGCACCAGACCTGCGCTCGCTGTTCAGCTCGCAGACGAACGTGCCCCTCCTCGCGGCGCCCACCGGCGCAACAAACCTGCACCCGCCTCTCGTGGCGCTGTCGCCGGCCCTGCTGGCGACCCTGGGCGGGCTCGTTCTCCTTTGCGGCATCGTCGTCGGCACGGCCGCGCGTCACCTGCTGGCGCCGCCCGCGCCGCTCGCGCTCGTCGCCACCCCTGCCCCGCTGGCCGCGTCATTGCCGGCAGCGCCGGCGTCGATCGCTCCATCCGCAGCGACAGTGCCCAACCCGCCGCTGGTCGACGCGCCCGCGCCGGTCACGATACACATGCGCCCAAAGGCGATCGCGCGACACGCGAAGGAACCGACCAAGGGTTCGCCCGCGAAGGTTTGGCCCGCGAAGGTTTGGCCCGCGAAGGTTTGGATCGATCCTTGGGCCGATTGAGCCCAGCCCCACTTTCGGTCTACAAGGAGGGCTTCACTCTCACCGAGGAGCCCACCCATGAAGACGATCTTCGCGATGATGCTGGCCGCCGCCTTTCTGATCTCTCGCCCCGCCCTCGCGGGCGACGAGGCTCCGAAGGACAAGACCGAGAAGGCCGCCAAGGGGAAGGACAAGAAGGGCGAGAAGAAAGACGACGCGAAGAAAGAGGAGAAGAAGGCCGAAAAGGGCGGCTGGTAGCCTCACAGCGCGCGCAGGAACGCCAGCAGCGCCGCGCGCGCCCCCGCCGACCAGGCGGGTGGCCGCTCGGCGTTGGCCGGCGCGTGCACCTTCTCGGCGGACGGATCAGTACGCCGAAGGACCTCTTCTAACGTGCGGGCGCTGCCGTCGCTGAAGTACGGCGCCGCCTCCCAAGCGCCGCGCAGCGATGGCGGGTTATTGCCGGACTTGCCGAGGACGGGCGTGCCGACATCGTAAAGGCGCGCGCTCGCGAGCGCGACCTGACCAGCGAGCAGGCGCCGCTCGAGCGTACGGGCGGGCACCACGTTCCCGCGGGTCGTGTCGCCCACGAGCTCGTGGCAGCCCACGCAGCCGTCGCGAAACAACGTCAGGCCCCGTCGCTCCTCCGCCGTGAGCGCGCGGCGCCCCGGCGCCACGAACGGCGACGGCTCGGGCGGGATGCGCGCCATGTACGCGGCGAGCGCCGCGCGGACCTCGTCCGGCGAGAGCGTGACCTGCCGCGAGGCGCTCGCACCGCGCACACGCAGAGTCACCGGGTAACGATCGAAGTCGTCGGGCGCGCGCTCGGCGCCCTGGGCGTGTGTCGCGACGATGTTGTCCGCAAAGGCCCCGATCGTCGCGGGCTCGCCCAGGCTCAGGTAGGGCGCCGTCGTGCCGAGGCCCCGGCACGTCTTCGTCATCGAGAAGAACCGATTCCGCTTCGACGGATGGCGGCGGCCGTCGACGTGCCCGTCGTCGTGGCAGGCCGCGCACGTGTACAGCGACAGCGGCCCGTCGGCCACGTTGCGTGGCGTGAGCGCGCGACTGTAGAAGAGCAGCTCTCCGAGCTCTGCGGGCGTCGCGCGCTCGGGCGTCCCCACGGGCAAGGTCGCGAGCACGCGCGGCCCCGCGGCGGGCGTCTCGATGAACGTCAGCGTGTCGCCGAGGCGATCGGCCGTGACCCACCGGCCCCCGGGGAGCGCCGCGACCGCGGCGGGCGCGCTCCCGACCCCGAGCACCTGCCCGGCGCGCAAGTCGCGCGTGGCCGGCGGCACGAGCAGGACGTCGTCGGTGCCCGCGCCCACGAGGGCCAGCGTGCCCGTCCGGGCGTCGCTGGCCGCGGCGGCAAGCTCGACGACGGGCTCCGACGCGCGCTCGCTCAAGTTCGTGAACGCGCGCCGCCCGGGCCCCGCGTCGTCGAAGACCGCCCCCGCTCGACCAGCGGCCAGCGCGGACAGACGGAGCACGCCGCTGTCGAGGCCCTCGACGGACCCGTGCGCGCGCGACAGCGCCCGGTCCTCGTGCGTGAGCAAGAGAAGCTCGCGCGAGGGACCCGCGACCATGAGATCGAGGACGGGCGCCTCGGTGGCGATGGTCTGGATCGCGGGCGCCAGGCGCCCGGAGACGGCGATGGGGTGCACGGTCACGCGCCGATCGATGAAGCTGCTCACGAGCAGGAGCGCGCCTCGGCCCCCCGGCGCGGCGCCCGCGGGTACGACGCGCATCGCGCGCGGCGATAGCCCCGTGGGCATCGTCTGCACGACGCCCGCGCCCGCGAGCGAGACGACCTCGACGCCACCCGCCGACGGAGACGCCACATAGGCGACCGTCCCGTCGGGCGAGAGGGCCAGGCCGCGCGCGCCGCTCGTGGCGCCCGCGGGCACGAGCGCGACCCGCCAGCGCCCCGCGCGATCGCGCGCGACCTTGCGCAGGGCCGGGTCGAAGCGGCACGCGACGAGCGCGCCTCCCCCGGGGAGGGCGGCGACAGCGTCAGGAAAGCGGCAGACGCTCATCCGTCCGACGACGCGCGGAGCGTCGCCAGCCGGATCGACGATCGCCAACGCATCCGCCGTCGACAGGGCCACGAAGAGCAGACCGTCGTCGGCGTTGAACGTGAGCGCCCGCGGCCGCGCGTGGCCGTCGTGATAGTCGGCCGGCTGGAAGCGCGGCGTCGCGTTGGCCCGCGCGGCCGCGGCGACTGACGCCGCGGCCGCCCACGCGCCCACGGCCGCGCTCCACGCGACACGTCGACCTCGGCGAGCCATGCCCTTCTTCTAA
>DASZFV010000111.1:0-5681 GCA_035939455.1 Polyangia bacterium | reverse complement strand
CCAGGCGGCGCTCGCGGCCCACGACCAGTGGCTGCCGCTCGATTCGCCTTTCGCCGACGCGACCATCGGCGGCGTCCTCGCGACGAATAGCTCGGGCCCGCGCCGGCTCGGCTACGGCACGAGCCGCGATCTTGTGCTCGGCGTGCGCGTCGCGGGAGCGCACGGCCAGATCACGAAGTCGGGCGGCCGCGTCGTCAAGAACGTCAGCGGCTACGATCTGCACCGCCCGCAGGTCGGCGCCTTCGGCTCGCTGGGCGTCATCGTCGAGGCGCACTTCCGGGTCAGCGCGCGGCCCGAGGTGTCGGCGCTGTGGGCGCTGCCCTGTCAGACGCTGGCCGACGCGCACGGGCTCCTGCTCGAGGTCGGCGCCTCGGCGCTGCGGCCCGTCGCGCTCGAGGCGCTCGACGGCGCGCCCGTGGGCCGCGTGCAGGCGCTCGCGGAGCTGTGGTCGGACGGCGATGGCCGGGCCGTCGCGCTCGTCGGCATCGAGGGCTCGCGCGCGACCTTCGAGCGTCACGTACGCGATCTCGCCTCGTTCGGCGCGCGCGGCGCGGCCGCGCCCACGCTCGTCGAGCAGGCGGCGTCGGGCGCTCTCTGGAGGGCGCTCGCCGACCTGCCCGCGGCTCACGCCGGTGCCGTGCGCGTGCGCCTCGGCGCGCGGCCGCACGACCTGGCGCCGCTGCTCGCGGCCCTCGAGCTCGACCGCGCGCCCGTGCTCGGCACGGCCGTCCGAGCCGGCACGGGTCTCGCACACGTCGCGCTCTCGGCCTCTTGCGGGGCTGCGGCGCTCTCGGCGACCATCGAGCGCTGGCGGCGCCTGGCCGCGGCGTCCGGCGGCTACGCGGTCGTCGAGTCGGCACCGCTGGAGCTGCCAGGGCGGGCGCTCCTGGCCTTCGGCGCGGCCACGCCGACCGGGCCCGGACCCGCGTTGCGTCGCGCCTGGGACCCGCGCGAGACGCTCAACCCCGGGAGGATGGCCTGGTGAGGCCGGGGGCGCCCTCGCCGACGCCGAGCTTCGCGGGCGCGGATGCGCCGTCGCTCGAGGACGTGGGCGCCTGCGTTCATTGCGGCATGTGCCTGGAGGCCTGTCCCACGTACAAAGAGCTGCGCGTCGAGGCCGACTCGCCGCGCGGCCGCCTCTATCTCATCCGCGGCCTCATCGAGCAGAAGATCGAGGCGACCCCTGCCGTCGTCGCGCACCTCGACCGCTGCCTCGACTGCCGGGCCTGCGAGACCGCCTGTCCGTCGAACGTGAAGTACGGCGAGATCCTCGAGAAGACGCGCACGATCCTCCAGCCGACGCGCGCGATCTCGCCCACGGGCGCGTTTGCGCGCTGGCTCTCGTTCCGCGTGGTCCTGCCGTCGCGCCGCGCGCAGACCGTACTCTTCAAGCTGCTCTGGCTCGCGCAACTGCTCGGCTTGACCCGGCTCGGCGCCGCCTTCGCGCGCTGGGGCCTCCTGCCGCCGAGCCTCGCGGCGCTCGCCGCCGATCCCCCGCGCGTGCCGTTCCGCTCGTTCCGCGCCCGTCACGCGACGCCGGTCTTCCCCGCGATCGGGACACGGCGCCTGCGCGTCGCGCTCTTCACGGGCTGCGTCGCCGATCACCTCTTCGCCGACGTCAACGAGGCGACGGTGCGGGTCCTCACCGAGAACGGCTGCGAGGTCGAGGTTCTGCCCGCGGAGCGCTGCTGCGGCGCCTTGCACATCCACAACGGCGCCCGCGATCAGGCTCAGACGCTCGCGCGCGACAACGTGCGGGCCTTCGAGGCGGGCGGCTACGACGCGATCGTCTCGAACGCCGCGGGCTGCGGCGCCGAGCTGCGCCACTACTGCGCGCTGCTCCCCGGCGAGCCCGCCGCCGCGGAGTTCGGCGCGCGCCTGCGAGACGTCGCCGAGCTTTTGTGCGAGCTCGGCATCAAGCCGCCCCCGGGCACGGAGGCGCCGCTGCTGCGCGTCGCGTACGACGAGCCCTGTCACCTCCTCCACGCGCAGGGGGTCAGCGAACCGCCCAAGCAGCTGCTGCGCGCGATCGGTGGTTTGTCGCTCGTCCACCTCGACGAGGCCGACGCCTGCTGCGGGGGCGCCGGGGCCTACTGGGTGCAACAGCCCGAGCTCTCGGCCAAGGTGACGGCGCGCAAGCTCGCCGCCATCCGCCGCTCGGGCGCGGAGGTGGTCGCCTCGGGCAACCCGGGCTGCCTGATGCAGATCGGCAACGCCGCCCGCGCCGCCGGCCTCCCGCTCCGCGTCGCGCACCCGATCGTCCTGCTCGCCGAGGCCTACGCGCGCCGGCCGGGGTGAGGACGCGCGGGTCGAAGCACACGACTCGGGCACTTCTCGAAGCAGGGCCGATTAGAAAAATTGACGCCGCGGCTGGGGCCTCTATTTTGAAATCGTCACGAGGAGGCCCGACATGGACTTCGTGCAGGTGCGCGAGCTGATTCGGCTTCGCTACGAGCTGCGAACGCTGCTGGCCGAGAACCGCCGGGAGGAGGCGCGTCCCTTCCTCGAAAGGCTGCGGGCCCTGGCCGCTGGCGATGAAGAGGAGCGAGGCGCGCTCGAGCCAGAGATCGCCCGCTGGGAGTGCGGCTTCGCGCCCTGAGGGCTGCCGCCGGACGTGTCGGTCCCGCGGACGCTACGGAATGACCTGGCCGGGGCAGCCGAAGATGGCCTGCACGTCCGTGGTCTTCTTGCTCTTGACGTTGTCGCAGGCCGCGCCGAAAAGCTCGATCGACGTCATGCCGGCGCCGTAGTCCCACCCATTGGCGTGGTTCGGGTCCTTCGCTATCTTGACCTGGCCAGGGTTGGCGTAGACGCCGATGTTGGTCGGGTCTGGCGGTGCCTTGCCAAGGCTGAAGCTGCAGGTCGAGATTTGGCCACCAATCGTCGTGAGAACCGAGACGAGGTCTGCCGTGCTCGCCTCCGGGTAGTACTTGGGCTCAGTAGCCTGCGGCCGCCCGCCGGCGACGGCCATCATGTCCAGGGTCGCTACCGCCGCCGCGACATTGCCCACGCCGACGACGAAGACCGGAAAACCGGCGGTCGCGGCGTCCATGACGGCCTGAACCGCGCCGGCCGAATCGTCGGTGTTGGCGTCGCCGCCCGGTGCGCAGTTCGGCAGGCCATCCGTCGCGAGCAGAATGTACTTCGGGTTGGGGTCCGTGAGCGTCTGAAGGTATTGAACGCCCTGCATCACGGCGAGACGGGTCGGGGTGCTCCCACCGGGCGTCGTCCCCATGATGGATGTCGTGACCGCCATCCCGTTGTTGGCGGCGATCGGAACGGCTGCACCGGGGTTGACGCCGCAGGACCTGTCATTCGAGAAGTATTTCAGGCCCCAGCGGATCGTCGTGTCGGTCTGTCCTACGACCATCGTGAGGCCCGTCGTCATGTCGCCCCACTTGGTCTCGCAGTTTGCGGTGCGGCGTGGACAAGAAGTGTCGTCAGGTTGGTTGGCCATCGAGCCCGACTTGTCGAGGATCATGAGCAGATCGGGTGGCACGTTTTGAAGGCCATATTGCTGCAGGCCACAGTTCGGGCCGTCCGGCGATGGCGTGACGCCGGAGCCCGCCACGCCCGTCGAGCTCGAGCCGCCGGTCCCCGGGCTCCCGTTGTGCCCGGCGCCACCCAGGATGCCGCTGCCGCCAAAGCCCGTCCCGGTCCCGCCCGCGGGCCCCGGATTGAACGTGCAACTGGCGGACACGAAGCCTCCGAGGACCAGAGCCACGAGCGCGTTCTTCAACGCCGGGCCGCCAACAAGCACGTTCAAACGCATCGGGCCTCCGGGGGGGAGTTAGTCACGTTATTTTGAGCCTTTCGTGAGAGAAAACCATCAACAAAAGAGCAACCACGGGGGACGAAAATCTCGGGAGCGCGTCTCGCCAGCTGCCTACATCGCCGCCAATTGGCGTCGCGGCGGGGCGGACGCCGCCGCGCCGCTTCAAACAATCGGTCGATTGCGCAGTGGAATCGTCGGGATCAGAGCCGCCGGGGCGGCCGCGCCAGGCTCTCGCTCCGAAAATGTCGCCCCGTGGGCTCCTCCCTTAAGCCCTTGAAGAAGATCTTGGCGGTGAGCGCGAGCGTCACGGGGTTGGGCTGATCACGTGGGCGGGCCTCCGGCTGTCACGAGCACGCACGAGCCTAGACCGCTTTGCTCGACTCGGAATGCAATCAATTTTCACGGGGCGTCGGCCTCAGCGGGACGGCGGGTTCTTCTTGAGCTTGAGCTGCAGCGTACGCCGCGTGATGCCGAGGCGTCGCGCCGCTTCCGAGACGTTGCCGCTGCAGTCCGCGAGGATGCGACAGAGGTGTTCCCATTCGGCGCGCGCCAACGTCGGGGGGGCCATGGGCGGGGCCGGTGGTCGGACCGGTCGCGCGGGCGCCGGGTCGTCGGTCTCGAGGGCCGCGATGATCTCGTCGGCGTCGGCAGGCTTACTGAGGTAATTGTGGGCGCCGAGGTGGAGCGCCTCGACGGCCGAGGCGATGCTGCCGTACCCCGTGAGGACGACGACGCGAATCCCCGGCACGAGCGCGGCGAGGTCGCGCACGAGGTCGAGCCCCGAGCCGCCCGGCATCTTGAGATCGACGACCGCAAACTCGGGCTTCACGCGCGCCGCGGCCTCGAGCGCCGCCGCGGGTCCGTCGGCCGTCACGACCTCGAGCGCGCGCGTCGCGAGGGCGCGCCCGAGGCGTTCGCGCAACGTCTCGTCGTCGTCGACCAGAAGCAGACGCCGCGCGCTCACGCCCCGGGTCCCGCTCGCAAGGGCACGGCGATGCGCGCCGTCGTGCCACGGACGCCGCCGCTGTCGAGCGTCACGGCGCCGCCGAGGCGCTCGACGACGGTGCGGGCGAGGAAGAGACCGAGGCCCATGCCGCGGCCCGCCGGCTTCGTCGTGAAGAACGGCTCGCCCACGCGCGCGAGGATCTCGGGCGACATGCCCGGGCCATGGTCGCGCACCGTGAACTCGATCCGGTCGCCGACGCGGGTGACGGCGCAGGTCACGGGCAGGCCCGGCGGCGAGGCGTCCTGGGCGTTCTTGAGCACGCCCTGCAGGGCCTGCTCGACGGCACGCGGAGGCACCTCGAGGGCGAGGCCGCGCACGTCGGCGTCGAGCTCGGCGAGGATCTCCGGTCGGGGCTCGAGCCCCGCGATGGCGCGGTCCACGAGCTCGTCGACGGGCACGCGGGCGAAGGCCTCGCCCATGACCTCGCCGGCGTCGACGCACAGACGTTGCAAGATTGCGCGGCAGCGCTCGACCTCACCGCGCACGAGCCGCACGTCGTCGGCGACGTCGGCCGGCAGCGCGAGTGTCCCGAGCGCGCGCTCGAGCTCCTTGGCGACGACGGCGATCGTCGAGAGCGGCGTCGAGAGCTCGTGGGCAGCGCCTGCGGCGAGCGTCGCGAGCGAGGCCAGGCGTTCCCGGCGTGCCGCGAGGTTGCGCGAGGCTGCGAGCTCTGCCTCGCGCAGCGCGAGCGCGCGCCGGATGCGCCGCAGGAAATAGACGATGAAGGCCGCGGACACACCGAACGCCACCCACATGCCGCGGAGGTGCATGGCCATGTGCGCCGCGTGCGACGGCCCGAGATCGAGCGGCCGGTTCCAGACGAACAGCACGGCCGAGCAAGCCAGGGAGAGCAGCACGAGCGCCCACGTCCAGGCCGCCGTGAGGATCAGCGTCGCGAGC
>DASZFV010000110.1:0-16369 GCA_035939455.1 Polyangia bacterium | reverse complement strand
CGCCTTCGCAGAGAGCGTCGCGCGCGCTCTCGGTCACGGGCTCGAATGGGCGCCCGCGTCGCGCGCGCCTGGGCGAACCACGCCCGCCGGCGGCGCGCGCACCCTTTCGAGCCCGACGCTGACGTTGCGGCAGCCGCGCGGCGGGGCGAAGTGGAGTTGGCTCGCCGTGGGCGCCGCCGTCGCGACGCTGCTCACGGGGGCCGTCGTGGCGGCAAAGCGTCGGGGCGCGTCCGCGCCGGCGCGCGCGCAGGCGCCCCTTGTCGTTCGGACGACGCCCCTCGTGACGGTTGAGCTACAGTCGATTCCGAGCGGCGCCGAGATCCTCGATGAGCGCGCCGCGCGTCTGGGCATGACACCGTTCGAGTTCGTGCTGCCGGCAGGGGCCGCGCGCAAGGTGCGCTTCCAGAAGGTAGGCTTCCGTCCCGTCGAGCGGCGCGTCGACGCGGTCGGCGACACGACGATCGCCGTGCGCCTCGACGCGGACGCCAGCGCGCCGCGCGCGCGGGGGCGCGCGACGCGCGCGCGCGCCGCCACTGACGTCAGCAACTCGGCGACCATCGATCCCTTCGACAACAGATGATCGAGCTGCCCCCAGATATCGCCCTCGAGACGCCGGCCGAGAAGCTTCGGCCCGGGCAGCGTCGGGTCCCGCGCGTGGGCCAGCAAATCGGACCCTACGTCCTCACGAGACTTCTCGGCGAAGGAACCGGGGGCTGCGTGTTCGAGGTCGTCCACGAAAAGCTGGGGCGGCGCGCGGCGCTCAAGCTGCTGGACGCCACGCTGGCGGGGCGCCCGGCGGCGCGCGCGCGGTTCTTCGCCGAGGCCCTCTCGATCAACCGCATCGATCATCCGCACATCGTCGAGGTGACCGACGTCGTCGAGACCGAGGAGCACGCCGGCCTCGTCATGGAGCTGCTCGAGGGCCGCTCCCTGGGCGCGGCGATGCGCGATGGCCCGCTGCCGCCCGAGCGTTTTCTGCCCATCCTCGCGGACGTGTGCGCGGCGCTCGCCGCCGCGCACACAGCGGGGGTCGTTCATCGCGATCTGAAGCCCGAGAACGTCTTCCTGTGCGAGCATCAGGGCGCGGACGTCTTCGTGAAGCTGCTCGACTTCGGCGTCGCCGTGCCGCTGCCGTCGCGCACGACGTTCGAGGTGGAGCCGCGGGCGCCGTGGTCTTCGGCCGTGCGGCGCGGACCGTTCGTCGGGACGCCCGCCTACGCGTCGCCCGAGCAGGCGTCAGGGGGCGCCGTCGATCACGCGACCGACCTCTACGCCGTGGGGGTCATGCTCTACGAGCTCGCGTGCGGCCGGCTGCCGTACGAGGGGTGGAGCTCGGGCGAGCTGCTCATCCAGCACCTGAGCGCGCCCGTGCCGCGGCTCCCGCCGAAACTGCGCGCGGCCCCGCTCGGCCGCGCGCTCGACGCGATCGTGCAGGGGTGCATGGCCAAGGAGCCGCTCGATCGCTTCTCGTCGGCGGCCGAGCTCGGGGCGAAGCTCTCCGCGCTGTCCCGCGGCGAGGCGGTGTCGATCGTGACGGGGGCGACGTCGCTCGGGCGCGCGCGCCGGCCGCCGCTCCACGCTCTCGGCGTCGCCGCGGCGCTCGGGGTTCTCGTGCTGGCGGGCGGGCTCGTGGCGCGCGGCTGGTCCCGCCCGTCGGGTCGCGCCGAGGTGCGCACTTCCAGCGCCGCCCCCGCGGTCACGAGCGCCGCGGCGCCGTTCGTGACCCTGACGTTCGAGTCGGAGCCTGGCGGCGCGGAGGCGCGGCTCGTCTCGGACGGCGCGCTGCTCGGCGTGACGCCTTTCCGACGGGCCTTCCCCCGACGCGCCGGCACAGTCCTCGTCGCCGTCGCCCACACCGGCCATGAGACCGTGCGCGTCGAGGTCTCGACGGCGGCGACCCGCACGGTCCGCGTCATCCTCGCGACGCGGACGCCGCAGCCCCGACCGGCACGCACGGCCGCATCTCGAGGCGTAGCCCCCCTCGGAAGCGAAAAAACCATCGATCCCTTCCCGCGATAGAGGATAGTGACGCCATGGCCATCGCGGCGTCCGGGCGGCTGCTCGGCGTTCTCCTCGCCTTCGTGTTGCTGTCGGCGTCGGCGACGACGCGAGCGGCGCCGCTCGACGACGAGAAGCAAGCGCGCGCTCTCTACGATCGCGCCGAGAAGAGCTTCGACCTCGGCAAGTTCGGCGACGCGCTCGCGGACTATCAGTCGGCCTACGAGGCGAAGCCCCTGCCGGGGTTCCTCTTCAACATCGCGCAGTGCTACCGCAACATGGGAAAGTTCGAGCGCGCGCGCTTCTTCTTTCGGCGCTACCTCGCCCTCGAGCCGCACGCGCCGAACCGCTGGCGCGTCGAGGAGCTCATCGCCGAGATGTCGAAGCAACTGGAGGTGCAGGCCGCTTCCCCAGCGCCCCCGCCACCCCTCGCGCCACCCCTCGCGCCGCCGCTCGCGCCCGCCCCGGCCGGCGCGACGCCTCTTCCTCCCGCCGCCGTTCGCGCCGAGCGGGTTCCGGCCACTCCGACGGGCGCGGTTCAAGTCGTGACGGCCACCGCGCCGCCGCCGGCGCAGCTCGGCCCCCAGCCCCTATGGCGAAGGTGGTGGTTCTGGACGGGGGTGGGCGCCATCGTCGCCGGGGGCGTTGCGGCGACGTTCTTCTTGACGCGGCCCGAGACGCGCACGCCGGGCTCGCTCGATTACATTGACGGCCGTTAGCTAAGGTGCGCGAGCGAAGCCTGGCTCCGCCAGGCGTAGCGAGAGGGCCCGGGGTTCGCGAGCGGCAGCGAGCGGGACTCCGTCAATCAAAGCCGCAGCGCGAAGCGCTCGGCGCCGCGCTGGATGACGAGCGTCGCGGGAGCCGTCCGCGCGCCGCGCTCCATCTTCTTTTCGAGAGCGCCGAGGCGCGCCGGCGTCACGGCCTGGCCGTCGATGGCGAGCAAGACGTCGCCCTCGTCGAGCGCGCCGCTCGCCGGTCCGCGCGGATCGACGTCGATGACAGCGAGCCCCTCTCCGGGCCGCAGCCCGAGCGCGGCCGACTCCTGGCGGTCGAGCGCGCGCAGCCGCGCCCCGAGGAACGCGATCTCCCCAGCCTGCAGGTCGCCCCGCTGGGCGCCGATCGTTACCGTCACTTCCTGACGTTTCCCCTGCCGCAAGAACACGACCTTGGCCTTCTCGCCGGGGCGCAGCAGCGTGACGACCGTCGTGAGGCGCCGGTAGCCGTCGAGCTCGTGACCACCGAGCCCGATGATGACGTCGTTGGGACGCAGACCGGCCGCCTCGGCGGGCGAGCCGCGCCCCACGACGTTGACGAGGGCGCCCGGCGCATAGGGGACGCGCAGCTCGGTGGCTCGATCTGCGGTGAAGTCCTCGCCGCCCACGCCGAGGTAGCCGCGCGCGACCTTGCCCGTCCGGCGGATCTGGTCGCCGATCTGCCGAGCGAGGTTGATGGGGATAGCGAAGCCGACGTTCATGGCGACGCCGGGGTTGATGATCGCCGAGTTGATGCCGATGACCTCGCCCTTGAAGTTGAAGAGCGGCCCTCCCGAGTTGCCCTGGTTGATGGCGGCGTCGGTCTGGATGAAGTCTTCGTAGCGCGGGTCGACGTCGCCCAGCCCCTCGCCGATGACGCGGTTCTTGGCGCTCACGATGCCCATCGTTACCGTCTGGCCGAGGCCGAGCGGGTTGCCGATGGCGAGCACGTAGTCCCCGACGCGCACGCGATCGGAGTCGCCGAGCGTGACGGCTTGCAGATCGCCGGGCGGCTTGTCGAGGTGCACGACGGCCACGTCGGTGGGCGGGTCGCTGCCGAGCACGCGCGCGCGGAGCTCGCGGTTGTCGGACAATTTGACGACGACCTCGTCGGCGCCCGCGACAACATGGTTGTTCGTGAGGATGACGCCGCTCTTGTCGACGAGGAACCCGGAGCCGAGGGCCTCCTGCCGCTCTTGCCGGGCCTGCGGCGCCGGCAGGCCGAACTGCTGACGGAGCATCTGGCTCCAGGGATCGAGGGCCGTCATGCGCCGGATGAACTTCGTGCTCTTGATCGTGACGACCGCGCCCTTGACGCGGTCGACGAGTGGCGCCACGCTCCCGGCTTCCGTCGCGACCGCTCCCGGCGGCGGTGCCGCAACGGCGGACGGCGGCCACGCCAGGCAGGCGGCGGCGAGCCCGAGCGGGACGCGCCCCCTAGCCGCGATAAACGACAATCCCGCGCGTGGGATCATACGGGGTGAGAGCGACGGTGACCTTGTCACCGAGGACGACGCGGATGCGGTGCTTGCGCAGCTTACCGCCGAGGTGCGCGAGGACCTGATGCCCGTTCTCGAGCTCGATGCGAAAATTACCGGCGGGCAACACCTCGACGACGCGTCCCTGAAACTCTATATGCTCTTCGCGGCCCACGGCGGGGCAGACCTTACGCGCTCGCAAGGGCTCGGTCAATGATCACCGGACCTCGATACATCGAAGACCCCGAGACGCTCGTCGCCGGCAACGCCGTGCGGTTGCTGCGCAACGGGCGCGAGGCGTTCCCCGCGTGGCTGGCCGCCATCGAGTCCGCGCGCACGCGCGTGTCGCTGGAGATGTACATCTTCAGCGACGACACGATCGGGCGGCGCTTCGCCGGCGCGCTGCTGGCGGCGGCCGGCCGCGGCGTCGCCGTACGCCTCCTCTACGACTTCGTCGGCTGTCGGGACACGCCCGCGGCCTTCTTCGACCGGCTGCGCACCGGTGGCGTTCACACGATCGCATACCACCGGCCGCGCTTCGGGCGGCGGCGCTTCTGGATGCTGTGGCGCCGCAACCACCGCAAGACGCTGGTGTGCGACGGGCGCGTGGCGTTCACGGGCGGGCTCAACATCTCCGACGAGTGGCTCGAGGCCGAGGCGGGCGGCGGGGGCTGGCACGACGCCGCCGTGCGCCTCGAAGGCCCGGCCGTGGCGATGATCGAGGCGACCTTCCTCGCGACGTGGAACCGGCGCGCCCGTAAGCGCGCGCGCCTCGCGCCCGAGGGGCTCGGGAAGCTCCCGGCGGCGGGTGAGGCGCGCGTCGCCGTCGTCTCGAACAGCGAGCTCGTCGACCGCTTCGTGATCAGGCGCGCCGGGCTTCACGCCGCGCGCGAGGGCCGCAGGCGCATCGTGCTCGCCAACCCCTACTTCGTTCCCGACCGCGGCATCCTGCGCGCGCTCGAGAACGGCGTCGCGCGCGGCCTGGACGTCCGGTTGCTGGTGCCGCGCGTGAGCGACTCGCGCCTCATCGATCTCGCGGCGCGCGCCGTCTTCGAGCCGCTCCTGCGGGCCGGCGTGCGCATCTGGCGCAGCCCGGCCTTCGTCCACACGAAGCTGCTCGCCGTCGACGACGAGTTCGTCTCGATCGGCAGCTACAACCTCGACCACCGCTCGCTCGCCTACAACCTCGAGCTCGTCGTCAACATCCTCGACGGCCCGTGCAACGCCGCCGCCGTGAGCATGCTCGAGGAGGACATGGCGGCCAGCAAGGAGCTGACGCTCGCCGCCTTCGAACGGCGCTCCTGGTTCGTTCGCCTGCTCGAGCGCTTCGCTTACGCCCTCAGGCGTTGGCTGTGACGGCGCGCTATTTGCTGCGCTTGGCAGGCTTGCGCGCCGCCGCCTTGGGCGCGGCCTTTGCGGCGGCCGGGGCCTTCCTGGCGGCCTTCTCGGTCGGCTCGGCCTTGCCGTCGCCTCGTTTCTTCATCCACAGGCCGAGGACGTTGCCGTCGGGATCGGCGACGAGGCCGACGTCGCCGCCGCCCGCGAAGGGCATGCGCCGCGCGATGATGCGCCCGCCCGCCTTCTCGACCTTCTCCATGGTCGCCGTCAGGTCGGCGACGATGAGATACGGGATGGGGCCCGCGCTCTGCACCATGTCGGCGCGCACCCAGCCGCCGCTGGGCCCGTCGGCGCCGTCGAACTTCATGTAGCTCGCGGTCGCGTTCTGCTGTGTCTCCCAACCGAAGAGCTGGCCGTAGAAGGCCGCGGTACGCGCGAAGTCGGCGCTCGCGAACTCGATGTGAACGATGGGTTCGGCCATGCGTGTGCCGGGACGGTAGCGCCCGCCCGACGAGGCGTCAATGAGCGCCTCAGCGCATGGCGCCCGCGATCGCGAGCGTCGCCACCTCGGCGAGCTCGATCGCGGCGCCGTAGACGTCGCCCGTGAGACCGCCGAGGCGACGCCGCAGCCACAGCGCCAACAGTGACGCCGCGACGAGCGCGCCCGCGGCGGGCGCGATGAACCGGGGACCGATAACCCCGATCGCGAGCGCGAGGATGGCCGTCGCGCCCGCGACCTCCCACGACCGGGCCTCGCCGTTGAAGGCGCGCCCGAGACCCTCCGGGCGAGCGTACGGGTGGAAGACGATCGCTGGCGTCACCGCCCAGCGGGCGACGGCCGGGAACACGAGCAGGCAGGCCAGATCGCGCCGGGCGAGCAGCTCCGCGACGGCGAAGACCTTGGCGAGCAGCAGGAGCACGAGCGCGGCCGCGCCGTGCGCCCCGATGTGGCTGTCGCGCATGATGTCGAGCGTTCGCTGCTTGTCGCCGCGGCCGCCGCCGAGGCCGTCGAACACGTCGGCGACGCCGTCGAGGTGGAGGCCGCCCGTGAGCGCCGCGAGCAGCGCCACGAGCACGACCGCCGCCAGCGTCGGCTCGACCACGCCGACGAGCAGGGAGCCCGTGCCACGGAGCACGAGCCCGAGCACGAGACCCACGACCGGGAAGAACGTCAGCGAGCGGCCGAGGTCGACGTCGCGCAGGGGCCCCGACCACACCGGCAGGCGGGTCAGGAACGCGAAGGCCGCGACGAGGGGGCGCAAGGCCGGCTCAAGGAGCGCGCGGCGCGCCGCCCTGCAGATCGAGGAAGAGGATGCCGGAGTCGGGCGGCGGGCGGTAGGGCTTCTCGACGGCCGCGCCCGTGTCGCCGCTCGCGCCCCCGGCGCTGGCCAGCCCCGCGCCGCCCGCGCCGGTCGGCCCGCCGGTCACGCCGCCCGTGCTCGTCACGCGAGCCGCTCCGGGCCCACGACGGGCGGAAGGTGTGGGCGCGGGCGCGTCGGGCTTGGGCAGCACGCCGCGTACGGCGTAGCTCGTGCCAGGACGCAACGTAATCTCGCCGCGCCAGGTGCCGACCTCGGGCACGCCGCCCATCTCGACGACGTGCAGGCCGGGGGGCAGGTTCGGAATCGTGAACGGCGTGCGCGCCGGCGAGCCATCGACGAGCCATGGCTGGCCGTCGATCCACACCGCGGCGCTCGGCGGATCGCTCACGAGCTCGACCGGAGTGGCGTCGGAGACCGGCAGGGTGATCGTCACGCGTGCGGCGGTCCCCGCGGGCAGCGCGAAGGTGCGCGAGCGACCCTCGTACCCCTCGCGCCGTCCGACGACGGTATAGCTCGCCGCGGCGGCCTCCAGGATCACGGGCGAGCGATCGCCGATTTTCTTGCCATTGACGTAGATCTCCGCGTCGTCGGGCGACGTGAAGATCTCGATGCGGCCCGGCGGGTCCTTCGGGTGGCTGCGCAACCACGCGGCGAAGCTGAAGAGCAGGACGATGAGGCCCGCGAGCACGAGGTTGCGTTTCGTGCGGCGCGGCGCCTCCGTCGCCGGGAAGACGACCCGCTCGGGCCGGCTCGCCTCGGCCGAGAGCGCGGAGAGCGGGCGCGAGGATGCCGTCATCCGCCGGACGATGCGGACGGCTTCGATGGCCTCCGCGATCTCGCGCATGCTCTGGTAGCGGTCCTCGCGCCGCTTGGCGAGCGCGCGCATCACGACGGCTTGGGCGCCCGTCGGGATGTCCAGATCCGGGCGGCGGCCGCGCGGCGGCTCGACCGGTTGCCGCATGTGCATGATGAGCACCTGCTGGATCGTGGCCGCCGTGAAGGGCACGGTTCCCGTGAGCACATGGTACATGAGGCAACCGAGGGCGTAGACGTCGTCGCGTGGATCGGGCGGCAGCGCGCGCGCCTGCTCGGGAGGCATGTACTCCGGCGTCCCGCACACGCCCTGGCCCCCGAGCTGCCCCCCGACGTTGGCGATGCCGAAGTCGACGACCTTGACGAAGTCCAGCTTGCCGCCCTCCGGGTTGTCGCGCTCGACGACGAGGACGTTCTCGGGCTTGACGTCGCGGTGCACGACGCCGCGCGCGTGCGCGGCCCCGAGCGCGGCGCAGATCTGCAGGAAGATCGGCTTGCCGCGCGCCCACGGCATGGGCCCCTTCGCGTCGATGAGGCCCAGCAGCGACGAGCCGTGCAGGTACTCCATGGCGAGGAAGACCTGCCCCTCGGGCGAGCGGCCGCTGTAGAAGATGTCGATGACGTTGTCGTGGTGAATCTCCGACGCGATCTTCGCCTCCTGCAGGAAGCGCTCGACGGCGTTCTGGTTGTCCGCCAGATCGGGCAACAGCACCTTGAGGACGATGTTGCTGCCGACGCCCGAGTGCTCCGCGAGGTAGACGGCGGCCATCGCTCCCTCCCCCAGCTTCTGGAGGATCTTGTAGCGGTGCGACAGGACTTTCCCGACGAGGGGATCGGTCAGCGCATCTGGAATCGGATCCGCCATCTACGGGCCCGCCAGAATAACACGGCGTTCGGCGCAAGCTCGACGCCGGAACGAATTCCGGACGCCCGCACCGATCTACCTACGGTGCGCGGACGGCCACGGGGTCGGGCCGCAACCTGAGCAGGAGGCCGAGCACGGCCACGTGAATCTCGTCGGCGTCGCGCGCGAGGCGCTGATGCGCGAGGCCCGCGACGTCGCGGAAGGCGCGCCCGAGCGGGGTTTCGGGCACGAGCCCCATCCCGACTTCGTTCGTCACGAGGACGATAGGAACGCGGCGTCGGGCGATGGCGGCCCGGAGCTCGTCGACGCGCCCGAGCGCCTCGTCGACGGTGGCGCCGCGCACGAGGAGGTTCGACAGCCACAATGTGAGGCAGTCGACCAGCACGACGTCGTCGCTGACGGCGTCGTCGATCGCGGCCGGCAGCTCGAGCGGCGCCAGGGCGGTGTGCATGCGCCCGTCGCGCTCCTCGCGGTGGCGCGCGATGCGCGCGCGCATCTCGTCGTCGCTCTCCTCGGCCGTGGCCAAGAAGAGGCAGCGACCGTGAACGCCGTGGTCCCCGAGCGCGAGCGCGCGTTCGAGCGCGAAGCGGCTCTTGCCCGAGCGCGCACCCCCGCCCACCAGCACGAAGAGCGGCTTGCCCCGGGCCCCCTCGCCGCCGTGAGGTCCCGCGACGCGGAAAGGCGTCACGACGGCGGTCCCGCGAGTCGGCGCAGGTTGGGCACGACGACGACGACGGGCACGCGCGCTGCGCGGATGAGGCGCTCGTTCTCGTAGCCGAAGAAGAGCCGGTGCTGAATGGCGCGGTTCTCGGCGCCCAGCACGACGAGATCGTAGGAGCCCTTCTCGAGCGCCCGCGAGACGGCACTCGACCGGGGATCGTAGGCGAGGTGCAGGATGCTGGGCTTGAGCTTCGATGCGCGGAAGACGACGGAGATGCGCTCGAGCTCGGCCTCGCTCGTGCCGCGCGCCTCGACGGGGAGGTGCGTCCCGGACAGATCGCTGTAGGCCGCCGCCTGGGGACGCCGCTCCGTCAAGACCGCGAGCGAGAGATCCGCGCCCGCGCCCTCGGCGTAGCGCAACGCCAGCTCGACGGCCATGCGCGACGCCACGCTGCCGTCGACCGGCACGAGGATGTTGCGATAGCTCGCGGAGGCCGTGGACGGCGGCGCCTTCATGATCGCGACGTGACAGGGCGCGTCCGATACGACCTCCTCGACAATGGCGCCGCCGATCGAGCTCCCCTCGGCCGACCCGAGCAGGATGAGGTCGTAGCCGCGGCGGGCCTCTTCGCAGATCGCGCGCGCGATACCCGAGCCCGAGAGCTGACCGAGCTCGGGTGGCTGGCCGCCCGCCATGGCGCGGAAGGCTTCCATCTGGTCGGTGACGTTGCCCGGCGTGTGCGGCGCGAAGCGGTGGAGGAGCCTGCGCCACCAGACGGCGCGCTCCTTGACGTGAACGATGCGAACGGCCGTGTCGCTCTGACGCGCGATCGCGAAGGCGAGCGGCGCGACTGACAGCGCGTTGGGGCCGCCGCTCGTCGCGAGCAGGAGGCGGACGCGCTGGGGATCGAAGGCGCCGCGTGACTCGGACGCGACGATGCGCCTCGCCTCGTCGTCGGTCATGCGCACGCGCGGCAGCGTGAGCCGCAGGCCGAGCGGCGCGAGGAACGACGTCACGATGGCCACGAGCACGATGATGGCGAACATCTGCGGCGTCAGGATGCCGAGCGATAGGCCGATTGTGGCGACGACGATCTCCATGGCGCCGCGCGCGTTCATGGCGACGGCGATCGACGCCGCCTCCCAGAACCGCAGCCCGCCCCAGTAGGCGCCCAGCGAGCAGCCCACGAGCTTGCCCACGCAGGCGACGAGCAGCACGAGGCCGAGCATCGTCCCGCCCCCGCCCGCGAGAGACCACAGGTTCACCTTGATGCCCACGAGACCGAGGAACACGGGCGCGAGCACGCCGTAGGTCACCGACTCGAGGCGCGCCACCGTCTCGCGGCGGATGCGCGGCACCTGGTGGAGGACGACGCCCGCGACGAAGGCGCCGAAGACAGGGTGCACGCCGATCCACTCGGTGGCGGCCGCGCACAGGAACGTCACGACGAGGATTGCCACGAGATCCGAGTCGGGCATTCGGAAGCTCTCGGCCGTGAGGCGCATGAGGGCGCGCAAGATGGGATAGACGACGAACACCATCGCGGCGATGAAGGCCAGCAGCAGCGCGAGCGTGAGGCCGAGGTCGTGCACGTTCACGGCGCCGCGGGTGGCCGCGCCCGCGATGAGGGACAGGACCAGCCAGCCCACGGTGTCGTCGACGACTCCCGCCGAGAGGATGACGATGCCGATGTTGCGCTTCGTGAGATCGAGGTCGACGAGGATCTTCGCGATGACCGGCATGGCCGAGATCGACATAGCGGTCGCGATGAAGAGGCTGAACAGGATGCGGCTGCCTGGATCGGCGAGGTACGACGCGGGCATGAGATAGCCGAGACCGAACCCCAGCCCGAACGGCAAGACCATGCCCATCATCGACGCGATGAGCGCGGCGCGGCCGAGGTTGCGGAGCAGGCGCAGATCGGTCTCGAGACCGGTCAGAAGGAGGAGCATCGTCATGCCGACGGCGCTGAAGGCGTCGAGCAGGTGAAACGACTCGGCCGTGGCCGGGAAGACCGCCGCGAAGGCGCCGGGGAACCAGTGCCCGAAGCCCGTCGGCCCGAGCGCGATCCCGGCGGCGAGCTCGCCCACGACGGCGGGCAGGCCGCCGCGTTTGGCCAACTCGGCGCCGACCCGGGCGACCGCAACGAGCAGCGACAGCTGTACGAGCAGCAGGAACACCGCGTGCCCGGCGAGGGGCTTGATCGGCTCCAACATGCGAACCGGCGGACCCTAGCATGGGCGCCGCGGCCCCCGGTCGAAACCCGTCGCCAAGCCGGGCCGTAGGCTTTACAGCGCCGGGCCCGACTGAGATGCTGAGCGCGCATCAGAGTCGGAACGGCGACGAAGAAGGAGAGCGAAGAGCGGATGTCGACCAAGCAGAGCAAGGCGGCCAAGTTGGACGGGCCCAACGCGGACGCGGGACCGGCGCGTCTCGCCGCGGCCTTCCGCCTCGGACAGAGCATCTGGTACGACAACATGCGGCGCGGGCTGCTCGTCTCAGGCGAGCTCCGAGCCCTCGTCGAGGCGGGCGTGCGTGGGTTAACGTCGAATCCTACGATCTTCGAGAGCGCAATCGTCGACTCCACCGACTACGAAGAGGCGCTGCGCGAGCTCGCGGCGGCGGGCCTTCCACCCACGAGGATCTACGAAGAGCTCGCCGTCGAGGACATCCGCGGCGCCTGCGACGTCTTGCTGCCTGTCTACGAGCAGTCGGCAGGCGTCGACGGCCGCGTCTCGTTCGAGGTGCTGCCCGAGCTGGCGCGCAACACGGATCAGACGGTCTCGGAGGCGCTGCGCCTCGCCCACCTCGTGGGCCGCCCCAACGTCATGATCAAAGTGCCCGCCACGCCCGAGGGCATCCCGGCGATCCGGGCGCTCACGGCGCAAGGGGTGAGCGTCAATGTGACGCTCATCTTCTCGCTCCTGCAATACGAGGAGGTCATCGAGGCCTACCTCGCCGGTCTCGAGGAGCGCGCCTCCGCGGGCGGCAAGCTCGTGGGGCTCACGTCGGTGGCGAGCTTCTTCGTCTCGCGCATCGACGCCGTTTGCGACAAGCTGCTCGCGCAGAAGGCCGAGGAGTGCTTCAAGGCGGGCGCGCCCGCCGTGGCCAAACGCGCGGAAGCACTCCTGGGCAAGATGGCCATCGCCAACGCCAAGATGGCCTACGAGATCTACCGGGGCATCGTGGCGAGCGCGCGCTGGCGGGCGCTCGTCGCGAAGGGCGCCTCACCGCAGCGCCTTCTCTGGGCCTCGACGGGCACGAAGGACCCGCGCTACGCGGACACCATGTACCTCGACGCGCTCATCGGGGCGGACACCATCAACACGGTGTCGCCCGCGACGTTGACGGCCTTCATGGACCACGGTACCGTCGCCGCAACGCTCGCGACGGACTACGGGGGCGCGCACGCCGCCGTCGCCGAGCTCGAGGCCCTGGGCATCGAGCTGTCACGCGTGTGCCACGGTCTGCTCGACGACGGCGTGAAGTCGTTCGCGGCGTCGATGACGACGCTGATCGCCGCCGTGACCGCGCGGCGCGCCGCGCTGCTCGAGCAGACGGCCGGTCGGATGCGCGCCGTTCTGCCGCCGCCGCTCGCCGCGGCCGTTGATGCCGACGTGCTGCGCCTCTCTCAGGCGGGCGCGCCCAAGCGCCTCTGGGACGGCGACCCCAAGCTGTTCACGGCCGACGCCAGCCACGACACGTCGATCAAGACGCGCCTCGGCTGGTTGCGTTCGCCCGCGCTCATGCAGACGAAGCTCGCCGAGCTCGTGGCCTTCGCCGCCGAGGTGCGCGCGGCCGGCTTCACGGACGCCGTGCTCCTCGGGATGGGCGGCAGTTCCCTCGCCCCCGAGGTCCTGAGTCGCACCTTCGCGGGTCAAGCGGACGGTTTGCGTTTCCAGGTCCTCGACAACACGGACCCCGCGGCCGTCCTCGCCGTCGCCCGCACCGTCGAAGGCCGAAAGACGTTGTTCATCGTCGCGTCGAAGTCGGGCGGGACGATAGAGATCCAAGCGTTCGAGCGCCACTTCTGGCAGCGGACCCTGGCGCAGGCCGAGGGCGACGTCGCGCGCGCGGGCGGCTGCTTTATCGCCATCACCGATCCGGTGACACGCCTCGGCCAGCTCGCCGAGGAGAAGAAGTACCGGCGCGTCTTCGTCAACGCGGCCGACATCGGCGGGCGCTACTCCGCCCTCTCCTACTTCGGCCTCGTGCCGGGCGCGCTGCTGGGCGCGGACATCGAGGGCGTCGTCGCGACGGCCGTCGAAATGGCCGCCGCCTCTTCGCCCGTCGTGCCCGCGCCCGACCTCGCGGCGCTGCGGCTCGGTGTCATCATGGGCGTCGCCGCGAAGAACGGCCGCGACAAGCTCACGCTCGTGACGTCGCCCGAGCTCGCGAGCCTGGGCTCGTGGATCGAGCACCTCGTGGCCGAGTCGACGGGCAAGGAGGGCCGCGGCGTCGTCCCCGTCGACCTCGAGCCCGTGGGTGCGCCGGGGGACTACGGCGACGATCGCCTCTTCGTCTACATTCGCCTGGGCGACGGCGATGCTGGCCAGAGCCGCGCCGTGGGCGCGCTCGAGAAGGCCGGCCATCCCGTGGTCTACCTCGCGCTCGAGACCCGCGCGGCGCTCGGCCGCGAGTTCTTCCGCTGGGAGGTCGCGACGGCCGTCGCGGGCGCCGTGCTCGGCGTCAACCCCTTCGACGAGCCCAACGTGACGGAGGCCAAGCTCGCGACGAGCGCGTTGCTGGCGACCCTGTCGCAGTTGCCCGCCGGCGCGGGCCAGCTGCCGCATCCCGAGGATGTGTGCCGGCCCGACGACATCGAGCGCCTGCGCGCGCACCTCGCGACGGCGACACCCGCCGACTACGTCGCGCTCAGCGCCTACTTCGCGCGCTCGGACGCGCGCGACGCCCTGCTCACGAAGCTGCGTCTCGCCTGTCGCGCGCGCGGCAAGAACGCCACGACGCTCGGCTACGGGCCCCGCTTCCTGCACTCGACGGGGCAGCTCCACAAGGGCGGCGCCAACAACGGCGTCTTCCTCCAGCTCACGGCCGAGGCGGCGCACGACTTGCCCGTTCCGGGCGAGACCTACACGTTCGCTACGATGCGTGACGCGCAGGCGCTGGGCGATCTCCAGGTCCTGCGCCGCCGCGGCCGCCGCGCGCTGCGCGTGACTCTGGGCGCCGACGTCGACGCGGGCCTCGCGACGCTGCTCGCGACGATAGAGAAGGCGTAGGCGACAATGAGCGCCCCGCAGCCCGCGCCTTCGTCGTCCTCCTCGCCCGCGGCGGTCCTCAATCCGCTGCGCGAGGGCCTCCACGAGGAGCGCATCCCGGAGCCGGCCACGATGGTGATCTTCGGCGCCTCCGGCGATTTGACGAAGCGCAAGCTCGTTCCCGCGCTCTACAGCCTGGCGCGCGATCGCCTGCTGCCCGCGCGCTTCGCCGTCGTGGGGTACGCGCGCAAGCCCCTGACCGAGCCGGCTCTTCGTGACGAGCTGCGCGCGGGCTGCGCCGAGTTCGCGCGCCGTCGCCCGGTCGATCCCGAGCTGTGGAACACCTTCGCCAACAACGTCTTCTACCAGGAGGGCAGCTACGACGATCCCGCGGCCTACGCGGCGCTCAAGCGGCGTCTCGAGGAGATCGAGGCCGCGCTCGGGCTGCCCGGCAACCGGGTCTTCTACTTGTCGATCCCGCCCACGTCCTTCGCGACGGTCGTCGAGCACCTCGGCGCGTCCGGCCTCACGACGACCGCTGGCGACCGCTTCGCGCGCGTCATCATCGAGAAGCCGTTCGGCACCGATCTCGCGACGGCACAGGCGCTCAACCGCGACGTTCACAAGTGCCTCACGGAGAAGCAGGTCTATCGCATCGATCACTACCTCGGGAAGGAGACGGTCCAGAACCTCCTCGTCTTCCGCTTCGCGAACGGCATCTTCGAGCCCATCTGGAACAACCGCTTCGTCGACCACGTGCAGATCACGGGCGCGGAGACGGTGGGCGTCGAGGGGCGCGGCGGGTACTTCGAGTCGGCCGGCATCCTGCGCGACATGGTGCAGAACCACCTCTTCCAGGTCGTGAGCCTGGCCTCGATGGAGCCGCCCGTGTCCATGGACCCGGACGCCGTGCGCGACGAGAAGCTTAAGGTCTTGAAGGCGCTGCGAAGCATCCCCGGAAGTGAGATGGACGCCCACGTCGTGCGCGGGCAGTACACGGCCGGCTCGATCGCCGGCAAGAAGGTCCCCTCCTACCGCGAGGAGCCGGGCGTGAGCCGCACGTCGCAGACCGAGAGCTTCGTGGCGATGAAGTTCTTCATCGATTCGTGGCGCTGGGCGGGCGTGCCGTTCTACCTGCGCTCGGGCAAGCGCCTCCCCAAACGGGTCACGGAGATCGCGATCTTTTTCAAGGAAGCGCCGCACCTGCTCTTCGGAAAGAAGGGCGAAGGCATCCGCCCGAACGTCCTCGCGATCCGCATCCAGCCCGACGAGGGCATCGCGCTGAACTTCGGCTCGAAGCTGCCCGGGCCGGCCATGGAGGTCGCGCCCGTCAGCATGGAGTTCCGCTACGGGTCGTCCTTCGGCGTCGAGCCGCCCGAGGCCTACGAGCGCCTCATCCTCGATTGCCTGCTCGGTGACAACACGCTGTTCACCCGAGCCGACGAGGTCGAGGCGAGCTGGGCCTGGATCACACGCATCCACGAGCATTGGGCCGAGCAGGCGGCGACCGGCAACGTCGCGCTCGTGAGCTACCCGGCCGGGACCTGGGCTCCCGATGCCGCCGAGCGGTTGCTGGCCGCCGATCACCGCGCCTGGAGGCGCCCCTGACGATGGACGACACCGCCTCGCGCGCGGGCGGCGCGTCCGCCTCTGTCGCGGAGCAGTTCTCGCGGGGCGAGCCCATCGCCGTCGACGTCGGGCACATCGAGCGCGCGCTCGCCGAGCTATGGAAGGCGGCCAGCGCCAACGGCGAGGGCATGGTCTCGCGCGCGGCGCTGTGGAACGTCGTCGTCCCGACGCGCGCGCCCGACCTCGAGCGCGTGCGGAAGGTCGTCGACGAGCTGGCGCCCCTCATGCCGGCGCGCGTCCTCACGCTCGTCGAGGAGTCTGAGACGGCGGCGCCCGAGGCGGAGGACAACATTCGGG
>DASZFV010000109.1:0-3652 GCA_035939455.1 Polyangia bacterium | reverse complement strand
CGAGTTCGAGTACGACCTCGCGCATCAGCTCGATGGGCAAGACGTCGAAGACGTCATCGCCTGGGCGGTGGCCAATTATCAGACGTCGCTCACGCCCCAGGCCATCGACGAGTTCGCGGCCAAGCTCCGCGAGCTGGGTTTTCTCGAGGGTGCCGGTGGCGCCGCGGCGCGGCCGCGAGCCGAGTCCCCGGGCCCCGACAGCGCGGACATCGAATGGAACACGTCTCCGGGCGTCGCGACGTCGCAGCTCGGAGCAGACGCCGCGATGCGCCCGTCGGGCGGCACCTCGGCGCGGGACGCCTCGGACGTCACCGAGCTGCCGCCCGACGCTCTCACCGAGCTGACGGACTCGGACGCCGTCTCCAGCTCGGGCGCGATGTCCTCGTCGGGAATTCCTCGCGCCGTCGGGGCCTCGGCGTCGGGTGCGGTGAATCCATTCTCCTCGTCGGGCAACGTGTCGCGCGGCTTCAGCGAGCGTCGGCAACCGCCTGGACCCGAGGGGGTCGTCATGACGCCCTTCGAGGACGTCTCCCGACGGTTCCGCGCGCCGCCGCCCGAGCGCCAGCGCAACTCGACGGGGCTCGTCGTGACGCTCCTCGCGGTGGCGGTGATCGGCGGGGGCGGCACGTACTATTTTTGGATGCGCCAGCATCCGAAGGCGCCCGAGGCGCTGCGCCTGCGCGTCGTCGCGCCCCGGCCCACGGCGGTTTATCGCTGGTTCGCGACGGCGGGCACCGTCGTCGACCTCGACGCGCGTTCGATGTCGTTCGAGGTGGCCGGCAAGATCGTCGAGCTTCTGCCCACGGGGACCAAGTTCGCGGCGGGAGACGTGCTCGGCAAGCTGCAGGGCGCGGTCGAGCTCGAATCCGAGCTCGCCAAGCACAAGTCCAAGCTGGCCGTCTTCCAGCAGATGCGTGACAGCATGAAGGCGGCCGGGAACCGCCCCAAGCTGCGCGACGCCGAGGACAAGCTCGCCGCGCGCCACAAGCTCATGAGCGACGTCGAGGCGAGCCTCGCCAAGCTCGTGCTGCACGCGCCCGAGGCGGGCGCGATCGTGGAGACGTCCGCGAAGGTGGGCGCGCCGGTGGCCGCGAAGGCGCCGGTCCTCAAGTGGCGCGGGCACAGCCTGCACGGCGACTTCACGATGGATCAGGAAGACTTTGCGCGTGCGGCCAAGCTCGACTTCTGTCGCGTCGAGGTCGCCGCGGTCGGAACGTCGACGACGAGCGCCGGCGCGCAGCCGAGCGCCGCGGCCGGCGGGGAAGCCGGAGCGGCGGCCACGGGCGAGGCGCGCTACGTCGATTGCACGCTGCCGCCGCCGGCGGCGCCGCCCGCCAACGGCGTGCCGTCGCTCCTCCGCAAGTTCATCGTGACCCTGCCGACCGACGGCGGCCTCGTCACGGGCCAGCAGCTTCACCTCGCGCGCAAGCGCTTCGACGGTGTCTTTCCGCTGCCGCTGTCGGCGGTGCAGACCATGACCGAGGTCGACGCGAAGATCTGGGTGGCCGCGCCCAACGGAACGGCCGAGCAGCGCGACGTCATCGTCGCCGAGTCGCGCGACGAGGCGCTCGTGTCGCAGGGCCTCAACGTCGGCGACGAGGTCATCGTCGAGCCGCCCCGCGATCTCCAACCCGGCACCCTCGTCGAACCGATACGCTGAGCGCGGGTGGACTTCGTCCCCCCGCGGGCCCCCCTTTTGTGTCGAGCCCGGCGCCGCGAAGCCGCGCCTCCCGAGGCTTCGACGCGCTCGCGATGCTCGCTCTGGCTCAGATGCCTATGCGTTGGAGGTCGAGGAGCGGGACGCCTTCGGACTGGTTTTCCGTGAGGTCGACGATGCAGTCGAGGGACCAGTCTTCGTCGCCCTCGGGGTCGAGGAGAGTTTGCTGGGCGCGCCAGCGGCGCGGGCCGAGGTCGTCGAGGCGCGTGAGGCTCGGGCGTCGCGCCGCGGGCGTCGCGAGCAGCGTCTCGTGCGCCGCCCAATAGGGCGCCAGGGCCTGGGCGAAGCGCTCGGCCGACCAGGGCTCGGCGCTGCCCGGGACGAGGCGCGCGGCTGTCTCGTAGTCGCGGGCGGCCAGGGACTTGACGAGGCGGTGCAGCTCGGCGCGCACGCGCGCAGCGAGCGCGCGCGGATCGTCGGCGAGAGCGACGGCGCGCCTGACGGCGACGACGCGCGCGCCGCGCGGCGCCTTGAGGCTCTCCCACTCGTCGAGCAGGCTCGAGTCGACCTCGCGAAGCAGGACGCGGAGCTCGGCGAGGATGTCGAGCACCTCGTCGGTGCGCGCCGCCGCGGGCACGCTCTGCTCGAGCGTTTTGTAGGCCTGCGAGAGATAGCGCAAGAGCACGCCCTCGCTGCGCTGCAGGCCGTAGTCGCGCACGTAGGCGTCGAACGTCGAGGCCGTCTCGCAGATCTCGCGGGCGATGGACTTCGGTCGGATGTTGGTCTCGCCCACCCACGGGTGGCGCGCCGCGAAGGCGTTGAAAGTCGCGTAGACGAAATCGCGGTTGGGCTTCGGCCACTCCATGGTCTCGAGCTCGGCGATGCGCTGCTCGTACTCGACGCCGTCCGCCTTCATCTGGTCCATGCGCTCCGTCTTGAGCTTGTCCAGCTGGCGGTAGAGCACGACGTCCGGGTCCTCGAGGATGGCCTCGACGAGCGACAGGACGTCGAGCGCGTAGGTGGGCGCCGCGCGGTCGAGCGCCTCGAGCGCCTCGAGCAGGTACAGCGACAGCGTCTGGTTGAGCGAGAAGTCTCGCTGCAGCTCGGCGCTCACCTCGACGAGGCGGCCCCGCGCGGCCTCGGTCGTGACGACGTCGATGATGCGCGCGTGGCGCAGCGCCCGAAAGCAAGCGGCGGCGCGGCGGCGCTCGGCGCGCTTGCCGCGCTCGCCGCCGTGCGACCGACCCACGAGGTCGACGAGGCGCCGATACCCGCCGCCGCGCCGGGCGCGGGCGCCCTCGCTCTGCAGGCAGTTGAGCAGCATCCCGTGCGTGACCTCGAAGCGCGACTCGAGGGGCTCGGGTGTGCCTGTGACGAGGCGCTCGAACGTGCCCTTGTCGAAGTGCACGTAGCCCTTCGTGGGCGGCTTCTGCATGACGACCTTCTTGCCCGTGGCCTGCTTGGCGGCCAGGCGGCGGTTCTCGACGACGTGGGCCGGCGCCTGCGCGACGATGCTGCCGCGCTCGTCGAAGCCCTTGCGCCCCGCGCGCCCCGCGATCTGCTGAAAGTCGCGCACGCCGAGGACGCCGACCTTCTCGCCGTCATACTTGCACAGCTGCGTGAAGACCACGGTGCGGATGGGCACGTTGACGCCCACGCCCAGCGTGTCGGTGCCGCTCACGATCTTGAGCAGGCCCTGCTGGGCGAGCTTCTCGACGAGCAGCCGGTACTTCGGCAGGAGGCCCGCGTGATGAAGCCCGATGCCGTGACGCACGAAGCGCTGGAAGTCCTTGCCGTAGGGTGAGTCGAAGCGGAAATCGCCCAGCGCGGCGCGGATAGCCTCCTTTTCTTCCCTCGTGCAGATGTCGACGCTCATGAGGTTCTGCGCCTCCTCGGCGCAGGCCCGCTGCGTGAAGTTCACGAGGTAGATGGGATAGCGGCCCGACGTCACGAGCTCGGCGATCGTCTCGTGCAGCGGCGTCTCGCGGTAGTCGA
>DASZFV010000108.1:0-8695 GCA_035939455.1 Polyangia bacterium | reverse complement strand
GATGCGCTTGAGGACGACGGCCTTCTCGAAGCCGTGGGCCCCGTGCTGCTTCGCGAGAAAGATCTCCGCCGTGCCCCCGTCGGCGACCTTCCGCAGGATGGTGTATCGCGACTGCAGGCTCATCCGTGCCGGCTCCCCGGTCCCTCAAAATACCACGCGGCCATCGTCACCTGTGCGGGTTCTGCCCTTCAGGCGTGTCGCCGGTCGCCGGGCCGCTCCCGTCGTGGCTGGTCTCGTCCGCGCTCTTTTCGCCGGCCCGCACCGCGATCGGTAGGCGGTTTTGCGCCGGCGGCAGCGGACAGGTCGCGTACGGCGTGAACGCGCAGGGCGGCGCGTAGGCGCGGTTGAAGTCGACGACGAACGTGCCGTCCGCCTGCCGGCGCGCCCGCACGAAGCGGCCGCCTCCGTAGGTCTCGCGCCCCGACGTCAGATCGCGAAACACGATCAACTGATCGTCGTCGTCGTCGCCGTCGAGCACGGGATCGAGGCGCTGCGGCTTGCCGAGCAGCGTGAGCTCGAGCGTCCCGGGGCTCTTGAGCGTCTGATGCCCGCCCGAGGCGTCGGGGACGACCATCTCCGCCGCGCCCGCGCGCGGCACGAACCGCGCGACGACGCGGTAGGCGGGATCGACGGCGAACCAGCGCGTCCCGCGGAAGGCGCGCTGCGCGAGGCTGGCGCGGTCCCGGATGCGCACGCCGAGGCGCTCGCCGCGCTCGATCACCTGCCACGTTACCGTGCCGGATTGGAGCACGTCGGGACCGGGCGCGGCGTCGGTGCGAAACGGGCCCGCCTTTGCGGGGCGGCCGCCGAGCGTCAGCGCCGCGCCCGGTTCGACGACGAGCGCGATGGCGCGTCCGTGGACGACGAACGCTCCGGCGTGCGCCGCCACGGAGTCGGGCAGCCGCACGTCGGCGTCGCGCGCGCTGCCGAAGCGATTCACCCCGGGCTTGAGCCACACGAGTCCGACGAGGCTCAGCCACCCATCGGGGGCCCGCAGGCGCGCGTCGCGCGCGGCGCGCCACCCCTCGACATCGGCGCGGTACGCGGCCTCGGTCATCGGGCGGTCCGTCGTCGGGCGGTCCGTCGTCGGGCGGTCCGTCATCGGGCTGTTCGTCATCGGGTCATGCTTCGGCGGAATGTCCTTCGCGGCAGCCGACGGCCGCCCACCCCCGTCGAGAATCGCCCAGAGGCAGGCCGCGAGCGCCAGGCTCTCAAACGGGCGCCAGGCCCCTAAGAATGAAGCCACGAGCGGTCTCTGAAACACGGGGTTTTGAAACGGATTCCAACATTGTACATTGGGCGAAGGAGCCAGCGATGAATCGGAAGACCACATGGACGCGACGGCAGGTCTTGCGAGGCGCCGGGGTGTCGCTGGCGCTGCCGTGGCTCGAGACCTTCGCACCCCGCACGGCGAAGGCGCAGGCGGCCGCATCCGCGGCGAAGAAGCGCTACGTGGTCATGTACTTCCCGAACGGCTCGGCGGAGTTCTGGAAGCCGACGGCGACGGGCACAGACGTCGTCCAGGGCGACAACTGGCAGCTCTCGCCCATCCTCGCGCCGCTCCAGCCGCTCAAGAAGTACGTCACCGTCATGTCGAACGTCAGCTATGCGCAGGCGGGCCTGATGAACGCCAACCCCAGCCACGGTCAGCTCTGCCAGGCCATGGTGACGTGCGCGATCCCGGACCTCAACCCGGCGGTCGCCCAGGCCGGCGTGTCGGTCGACCAGCTCATCGCGGGCGCCATCGGCACGGGGTCGACCTTCAAATCGCTGCAGGTCGGGCTGTCGACGATGGACTCGTACACCGACGGCACCCACCCCGCGAACTCGCGTAGCCTCTCGTGGGCGTCGGCGACCGAGCCGCTCTACAAGGTCATCAACCCGCAGGCAGTCTTCGACAGCCTCGTGGGGCCCGCCAACGCCGCGGCCGGTATGTCGACGGCCGCCGATCCCGCGGCCATGAAGCGGCAGATGCTCAAGAAGAGCGCGCTCGACTACATCACGGCGGAGGCGACGTCGCTCAAGGGGCGGCTCAGCCAAAGCGACGGCGTGCGCCTCGACGGGTTCCTCGCTTCGGTGCGTGACATCGAGGGCCGCGTGCTCAACGTCAACGCGCAGCTCACGCAGGGCTGCATGGTCGGCACGCGGCCGCCCCTGGCGTACACGACGAGCGCCTTCGTCGGCTCGGGGAGCGGCGCGGTCATGGCCGGCTACGACCGAAACGCGCACGCCGACGTCATGATCGACCTCGTCGTCATGGCGCTCCAGTGCGACCTCACGCGCGTCGTGAGCTTCATGCTCGATGATGCGCGCAGCGACTTCCCGTACATCTTCCTCAAGCTGCGCAACTTCACGACGGCCGGGTCGGTCGAGGCGACGGCGTCCGTGACGAACGGCAACATCTCCTCGGGCCTCGCGGGCTTCCACGGCCTTCAGCACGCCGGCGACACGAACGACGGCTTCGCGACCATCAACTACTGGCTCACGGCGAAGGCGGCGGCGCTGGCCACCAAGCTCATGATGTCCGGCGAGGGCGGGACGAACATCCTCGACAACACGACGATCCACTACGGCAGCGGCATGCACGGCGGCAACCACCAGGGCATCAACCTGCCGCTGGCCCTCATCGGCGGCCACGGCAGCGCGTTGAAGACGAACGCGTACCTGCCCTGGCCGCAGAAACAAACGCTGCAGAACGTGCACTTGACGATCATGCAAAAGGTCTTCGGCATGGCGAGCCAGACCTCGTTCGCGGGCAGCACGGGCATCGCGACCGATCTCGTCGCCTGACGCTCGCGCATGGCGAGTCGCCGCACGAAGATCGTCGCCACCGTCGGCCCGGCGCAGGACCCGCCGGGCGCGCTCGAGCGCCTGCTCGACGCCGGCGTCGACGTGCTGCGCATCAACCTGTCGCACGCCCCGCCGCGCCAGCAGGCGGTGCGCGTTCGGCGGGCGCGCGCCCATCGGCCCGATGTCGCCGTGCTCGTCGATCTCGCGGGGCCCAAGCTGCGCCTGGGGGAGCTCCCGGTCGACCTTGCGATCGCCGAGGGCGAGACCGTGATCCTGGGGGCCGGCGGCGTGCCCGTGGGCGACCCGACGCTGTTCGAGCGCGTGCGCGCGGGCGATCCCATTTACGTCGCCGACGGCACGATCGCGCTCGAGACCGTGGCGGTGGCCGCCGACCACGTCACATGCCGCGTGCGCGTGGGCGGGACGCTGCGCTCGCGCAAGGGCGACAACCTGCCGCTGGACGCGTCGTCGCTGCCCGCCGTCACGCAGAAGGACCGCGCCGATCTCGCCGAGCTCGACCTCCTCACGCCTGACTTCGTTGCCGTCTCGTACGTTCGCCACGAGCAGGATCTGGCCGACGCGCGCCGCCTCACGTCGCTGCCGCTCGTCGCAAAAATAGAGAAGCAGCAGGCCCTCGAGCGGCTGGACGCGATCCTCGCGGCGGCGGACGCCATCATGGTGGCGCGCGGCGATCTGGGCGTCGAGATTCCGATCGAGCGCGTGCCGGCCGCGCAGAAGCGGCTCATCCAAGCCGCCAACCGCGCAGGACGTCCCGTCATCACGGCGACGCAAATGCTCATGTCGATGGTGACCAGCCCGCTGCCGACGCGCGCCGAGGTCACGGACGTCGCGAACGCCGTGCTCGACGGGACGGACGCCGTCATGCTCTCCGAGGAGACAGCGGTCGGTCACGATCCCGTGGCTGCCGTCGACATGATGGCGCGCCTGCTCGTCGAGACGGAACCGATGCTGCCGCCGCAGGAAGGGCCGTCCCACGCAGAGGAGGGCAACGCCCTCGCCGCCGCGGCCGCGCGCCTCGCCGAGGATCTCGACGCCGACGCCATCGTCGCGCCCACGCGCACGGGGCTGTCGGCGTTGCGCCTGTCGGCTTTCCGCCCGCGGCGACCCATCCTCGCCTACAGCCGCGAGCCGGCGACGACGCGCCGCCTCGGCCTCGCCTGGGGCGTCAAGGCGATGGACCTCACGATCCCCGCGGGCGCCGACGCGCTGGCGGCGACCCTCGAGGCGGCGCGGCGCGATCTGCCCGCGGGAGCGCGCATCGTCGTCCTGGACATCGCGCCGCCCGGCGCGCGTGGCGTCGCTTCGCTCGTCAACGTCATCACGCTGTGACGCGAGCCGGTCGCGCCGGCTCCCAGCGAGGGGCGATCACTTCGGCCGGCGCCCCTCCGTGAACGTCACGGGCATCCGGACCTCGCGACCGTCGCGCTTGACGACGGCCGTGACCGTCTCGCCTGGCTTGCTCGCGTTGAGCGCGAACATGAGGTCCTCGACGCTGCCGATCTCGTGCAAGCCGAGGCGCACGAGAATGTCGCCCCGGCGCAGCCCTCCCTTTTCGGCGGCGCCTCCCACGCGCACGCCCGCGAGGAGCACGCCCGGCGTCCCCCCGGTCGGTCCGGCGTAGTCGGGGATCGTGCCGAGGGAGGCGTTGAAGGAGCGCGCGTCGCCCTCGGTCGCGGGCACGGGGACCTTCTTGAACGCGAGCGGCCCCGGTTGCTCGCCGACGGCCGCGGCGAGCGCGGCTACGGCGGTCGCGATCTGTCCTGCGCCCGCGGCGTTGATCTTGTCGGCGGTGTCCGAGGGCTTGTGGTAGTCGGCGTGCGAGCCCGTGAAGAAGTGCACGACGGGCACACCGGCGGCATAGAAGGGCATCTGGTCGCTGGGCCCGATGCCGCCGCCCTCGACGGGCGCGCAGTCGACGCGCGCGGCGGCGCACGCGGGCGGCAGCAGCGTCCTCCACTCGTCGGCCGAGGACATGCCGAAGACCGTGACGCGGTTGTCCCGGAGCCGCCCCACCATGTCGAGGTTGAGCATGGCGCGCACGTCGCCGATGGCGAGGCCCGCGGGCGGCGAGCGCGAGAAGTGAGTCGACCCGAGTACGCCCGCCTCCTCGCCCGAGAAGGCCGCGAACACGATGTCGACGGGCAGCGGGCTCACGCGCGACGAGAGCTGGCGCGCGATTTCGAGGACACCGGCCGTCCCGGAGGCGTTGTCATCAGCGCCGACGTGAGCCAGATGGCTGTCGGGCGCGAGCGAGTGATGATCGCCGTAGCCGAGGTGGTCGTAGTGCGCGCCGACGACGACCGTCGCGAGCTTGCCGTGCGGCGTCTTCGCGCCCGGCAGGCGCGCGACGACGTTGAAGGCCTCCTCGGTCGAAAAGTCGAGCGCGACCTCGACCTCGGCCTTCACGGCCTTCTTCTCGACGAGCTCGGCGAGCAGCGGCGCGAGGACGGCGCGCTTGACGAGGAGCACGGGGAGGCCGGCGTCGGAGTAGCCTTCGGCGCGCGGCTTCGAGAGGGCCGCCTCGTCGGGCGGGCGCCAATCGGCGGTAGCCTTCGCGGGGCGCTCCGGCAGGTCGACGACGAGCAGGGCGCACGCGCCGCGCTCGCGGGCGACCCAGGCCTTTTGGCGGAGATCGCCGGCGCGGCTCGCGCGCTCGGGCGCGTCGTACGGCGCGCCCTCGGGCACGAAGCGGCGCACGACGACGATCTTGCCGCGCACGTCGAGGTGCGCGTAGTCGTCGACGCCGGCGGCAGCGTCGCGCAGCCCGTAGCCCGCGAGCACGAGGGGACCCGACGCGCGCCCGTTGGCGGAGAAACCCGCGGGGACGAAGGCGTCGCCGGGGACGGCCGCGCCCGCCAGCACGAGGCGCGTCGCGGGCGCGATCGCGACCCGCGTGCGCACCTCGAACTTCTGCACGAAGGTGCCCGCGTCCCCCGCGGGCTGCAGGCCGAGCGCGCGAAACCGCTCCTCGATGTACGTGCCAGCGGCGGCGAGGCCGGTCGTGCCGATCCCGCGTCCCTCGCGCGCCGGATCGGCCAACCAGCGCACGTCGGCCGCGACGCGATCCGCGGGGAGCTCCTCGGCCGGCCTCACGGGCACGTCGCGCCAGTCGGCCACGAAGACGTTCGTGTCGTGCGCGCCGGGCGGCGTCGCGCGGTTCGAAGAGAAGGCCAGGTGCTTGCCGTCGGGCGAGAAGAGCGGGAAGCCGTCGAAGCCGGGCGCCGTCGTGATGCGCTCGAGGCGCGTGCCCGCGACGTCGATGGCCCAGATGTCGAACTCACGCCCGCGCGGGTCGCCGTAGTTCGACGCGAAGACGAGCCGCTTGTCGCCGGGCTCCCACGCAGGCCCGAAAGACGCCGCGTCGAGGTACGTGACCTGCGTCGCCTCGCTGCCGTCCGCGTTGGCGACGTAGAGCTCGAGCTTGGTGGGCCGCACGAGGTTCTGCGAGAGGAGGCGCTGGTAGTCATCGAGCTCGCGACCGGGCTTCGGACGCGAGGCGCGCCACACGATCTTCGTGCAGTCGGCGTTAAAAAAGGCGCCGCCGTCGTAGCCGACGTCGTGGGTCAGCCGCCGCACGTCGTGGCCGTCCTTGTCCATCCGATAGAGATCGATGTCGCCGTCGCGCACCGACGTGAAGACGATCGAGCCGTCCTTGGCGCACACCGTGCCCTCGGCGTCGTAGCCGGGCGTCGTCGTGAGCCGCCGCGGCGCCGCGCCGTCCGCGCCCGCGCGGTAGATGTCGTAGTCGGGGTAGAGCGCCCAAACGTAGCCCTGACTGTGGTCCGGGCGCGGCGGGCACGCCGGCGAGCCGCCCTCGGTCGAGGCGTAGATGACCTCCTTGTCGCCCGGAAGGAAGTACGAGCAGGTCGTCGCGCCGCGGCCGCTCGAGACGGGGACGGGGCGGGGGAGCGCCGCATCGTCGGGCGAGGGCAGGGGAAGCCTGAAGATGCGGTCGCAGGCGTCGCCGGTCGGTCGCGCCTGCATGATGAGCTCGCCCCCGCCCCAGGCCCAGTAGGCCTCGGCGTTCTCACCGCCGAGCGTGAGCGCCCGCAGGTGGCCGAGCTGGCGCTCGGCCGGCAGCGCCCAGTCGCGTGGGGCGCGGCCGGACGCCGTGGCCACCGGCGGCGCCGTCGAGACCGGTCCGGGCGCGGCGCACCCCGCGGCGGCGACGAGCGAGACCAGCCACGGTGCGCACGATGAAGACCGAGGGGGCGCGTTCACGGCCGTCAGTCTCCTTGCAGGAAGCCGGCAGAGCAAGCCTGTCGCCACGCCTTCAGCGCGACCCACGCCTTCAGCGCAACCCACGCCTTCAGCGCGACCCACGCCTTCAGCGCAACCCGCGATGACGGCAACGTCGTTTGCCGCGCGGGCGCCATGCCTTACAATGAGCGGCTTTTTTCTCTAGCCAAAGGATGCGACATGACCGGAAGACAAGGTGGGCTCAGGTTGTCGGTGGCTCTTCTCTCGATCGCTGCGCTCGGACCGCTCGGCGCAGGAGGTTGCGGCACGGGGGGACCCACGTCCGCCGATCACACGGTCTACTTCGAGGGAAACGTTTATGACGGCGCCGTGGGCACGCCGCTCATGAAAGCCATGCTGACGTCGATCGCGATCGAGTACCGCGACACGGCCATCAAGGTCGCCATTGGCGACGATGGACGCTTCACGAGCCAGGATCCGCTGCCGACGTGGCAGGACTACATGGTGACGATCATGGCCGACGGCTACCGCCCGTTTGTCTCGCACAACCCCGGGTTCGAGGTCCCGGCTTCGCTGGCGGCCATGCAGAGCGGGCTCGCCCAGATCACGACGACGCAGACCTTTTCGTTCGACGCGTATGTGTTTCCCACGTCGCTGAAGGCTCCGGCCGTCACGCTCTCGATCGCGACGGTCGACGACGCGACGGGCGCGCCGGCGCTCGGCAAGGCTTCAGGCACGATTCGCCTGCGGCCCCAGACTCAATCAGGACTGCAGGTGGGCGCGGGCGACGGCGTTACGGGCGCGCCGCGCGCGAGTCGCCGCGTCTGGACCAACGACGAAGATCTCCTCACGCAGACGATCATCAAGCCTTTCATGAACGGCGAGGCCGCCTTCGCCGCGGGCGACCTCGTGTACGGCGTGCAGTACGAGGTTTCGATCTACGACGTCGACGGCTACCAGCCCACGGTGCTCTCCGGCGCGGCGGGCATCGTCGCGGGCTCGGTCCTGAGCAAGACCATCCAGCTCGCCAAGGTGCTCCGCGATCCGCTGCGCATCACGGGCAACACGGCGACGATGTGCACGCCACCCGCGCCCACGGCGACAGCGCCCGGCGCTCAGATCGTCCTCACGTTCAGCGAGAACATCGAGGCGGTCGGGACCACGCTCGCCGAGGACGTCGACAACGGTCTCAGCATCGCGGCCGTGCCCATGCCGGCGGCGTTCAACTCCTGCCCGCTCAAGTTCAACGTAGACGCCACCAAGCAGGAGCGCGGCTCTTCGGTCGCGATCTCGGGGATGACGATGACGTTCGCGTTCAACCCTTCCGTCGGCCTGACCGACGGCATGGGCGGCATCGTCTGCACGGCGCCCGCGTCCATCAGCTCGGTGACGTACGGAAACCTGAGCGCGGTCGTCCTGCAACCCGTGGGTGACCCGAGCCGCAAGCGCAACCTCGCGCAGATGCTGCAGGAGCTCAGCCCGAGCACGCTCTCGACCTCCCTCGTGTGCCCGACGCACCCCTGAAACGGCTCGGCTGGGCTCGTCCGGCGCCGCCGTTGGCGCGGCGCAGGAGGGACGCCCAAGCCGCGGGCCCGCGACGCGGCGCTTTCTTTCCCGCCTGAATCGCGACAGGATTGTCGGGCACCTGGAGAATTGCCGCGGCCGCACGACCTTCGGACGCGTC
>DASZFV010000107.1:0-10764 GCA_035939455.1 Polyangia bacterium | reverse complement strand
GTCGACGGCATCGACGGTGACCTGGACGCGCACGCCCGGCAGGCGGCGATCGATCGTGAAGGCGACGTCGGTGGCGACGACACGCACGGGGTGACAGAGCGGGATGAGGTCGGCTGTCCGCTTGCACGCCATGATGGCCGCGAGGCGGGCCGTCGCGAGGACGTCGCCCTTGCCGCGCGCGCCCGCCGCGGACAGCGCGAGGGCCAGCGTGGCCGCGCTCATCCGGACCTCCGCGCTCGCGACGGCCCGCCGCGCCGTTTCGGGCTTGGCGCCGACGTCGACCATGCGCGCGGCGCCGCGCTCGTCCAGATGGGACAAAGCGCCGGAGACGCGCGGCCGCTTCATGGTTGGTTCCTATCACGCCCAAGGTCGCCGACCAATCGCGCGCCCGCCGCGGTCGGGGTTTGCGCGCCGAGGCGGGCCCGCATAGCATCCCGCGGTCATGACCGAGCCGCCCGCCGACGCCTACGCGCCGACCTCGCCCTCGGCCCTGCCCGCGCCGCCGCCGGGCACGGCGCCCCCGCGCGGGGGGGCGGGCGCCTCGGTCTTCGATCGCTTCACGGAGCGGCAGATGGCCCTCCTCGTGATCCTCTTCGGCCTCGCGCTCTACCTCCCCTTCGCGGGCAGCTTCGGCTTCTACGATCCCTGGGAGTCGCACTACTCCGAGGTGGCGCGTCAGATGATGCAGCGCCACGACTACATCAGCCTGTGGTGGCCTGGCGCGCCCATCGACGCCGATCACTTCTGGTCGAAGCCCGTCCTCTCGTTCTGGATCATGAGCCTGTCGATGACGCTGTTCGGCCTCGGCGGCCACCCGGCCTCGGGGACGATGGCGCTGTCGACGCGCGCAGAGTGGGCCGCTCGCCTGCCCTTCTGCCTCCTCGGCGTCACGGGCGTCTACGCCGTCTATCTGTGCGTCTCGCGCTTCGTGAGCCGCAGGGCGGGCGTCATCGCCGCCGTGGCGACGGCGACGTCGCCCCTTTACAGCCTCGTCGCGCGGCAGGCCATGACCGACATGGCCTTCGTGGGACCGATGACGATGGCGCTCGCGCTCGGCGCGCTCGCGCTGTTCGACGACGAGGACGCGACGCTCGAGCGCCGCGAGGTCAGCCTCCGGGTGGCGGGCCTTGGACGACGGACGCTGTCTTGGCCCCACGACCCGCTCTTCTACGTGGCCATCGGCCTCTTCACGGTGGCGGCGCTGCCCCAGCTCGTCGTGAGCTCGATCCAGCTCGTCTGGCACCTGCCCGTGGGCCGCGGCCTCGCCATCCCCGGCGTCGTGGTCATGCTCCCCTACTTCGCGGGGTTCGTGGCCTTCCTGCTGCTCGCGGCCCGGGTGCGCTACCGGGCACCGCTCTACCTGTTCATCGCGGCGACGCTCTGCGGCCTCGCGACGCTCGCCAAGGGCATCGCGGGCCTCGGTCTGCCCGTGCTCGTGTTCCTCGCGTACCTCGGCTTCACGTGGAACTGGAAGCGCCTCTCGCGCGCCCAGCTCCTCTACGGCGTCCTCGTCGCGCTGCTCGCCGTCGCGGTCGTGGCCGTGCCGTGGCACCAGGCCATGCTGGTCCTGCACGGCAAGCCGTTCTGGGACGAGCTCTACGGCGACAACCACTGGCGGCGCCTCGTCGTGGGCCGCCACGGCGATCGCGGCACCTTCGAGTACTTTCTGCGCGAGCTCGGCTACGCGACGTTGCCGTGGATCGCCCTCGCGCCCTCGGCGCTCGCCTACGCCGTCATGCGCCCCGTGCGCGACGTGCGCCGCCAGGGCATCTTCTGGTTCGGCGCCATTTGGTTCGTGGCCGCCTACACGCTCGTCTCGCTCTCGGTCACGAAGTTCCACCACTACATCCTGCCGGCCCTCCCCGGCCTCGCCATCGCGATCGGGTGCTTCCTCGACGACCTGCTCGAGCGGCGCGCGAGCGCGCCCGCCGCCGCCGCGGCGCTCGTCGGCCTGCCGCTGCTCGCGCTCGTCGTCGTCGATCTCGCGGCCGTGCCGAAGAACGCACAGCACTTCATCTGGCTGTTCTCCTACGATTACATCAATGCGCCCACGGGCCGGCCCTGGCCGCCCGCGCTCGACTTCGGACCGTCGCTCATCGCCTTCGGCGTGCTCTTCGGCGTCGCGACGCTCGCGCTCGGCGTACGCAGGCTGCAGCGCGGAGCGGCCCTCGGCCTCTGCCTCGCTGCCGTGGCGTTCACCTACTTCCTGCTCGACGGCTACATGATGAAGGTCACGCCCTACTGGACGCAAAAGAACCTCATCGCGACCTACTACAAGCTGCGCACCTCGCCCGACGAGCACCTGCTGGTCTGGCAGATGTACTGGCGCGGCGAGAACTTCTACACGCAGAACGAGATCTTCGAGGGCCCGGCCGCGGAGCGCACGGTGTTCCTCGGCGACAAGAACGTCGAGAACCTCAAGGCGTGGATCGCCAAGCACCGCGGCCACCGGGCCTTCTTCGTGGTCGAGCGCAGCCGCTGGTCGCAGCTCGAAGGCCTCGTGCCGCCCGAGACCAAGGCCTCGCTCCACATCGTCGACGAGAGCAACATGAAGTTCTGCCTGGCCCAGATCCAGCTCTAGATGACGCGCACCGCCAGGCGGCCACCCGGCGTTGACGACGTGGGCCGCGGGTGGCAGTATGCGCCCCTCTTCGGACCCGGGCCGGCTTTGGCCCGCGGGACGTGAGTAAACCCCCGTGCTCAAAGCGCTAACCATCTTCAGCGGCAACGCGAATCGCGACATCGCGAGGGCGATCTGCAACTACGTCGAGACGCCGCTCGGCAACGCCGAAGTGACCCGCTTCGCCGACGGCGAGATCTACGTCGAGATCAACGAGAACGTGCGCGGCGTGAACTGCTTCGTGGTCCAGCCGACGTGCGCGCCCGCCAACGACAACCTCATGGAATTGCTGGTCATGATCGACGCGCTCAAGCGCGCCTCGGCCGGCTCGATCGTCGCCGTCATTCCGTACTTCGGGTACGCGCGCCAGGACCGCAAGAGCAAGCCGCGCACGCCCATCTCGGCCAGGCTCGTGGCCGACCTACTGACCGCCGCGGGCGTCAACCGGGTGCTCTCCATCGATCTGCACGCCGGGCAAATCCAGGGATTCTTCAACATCCCCGTCGATCATTTGTACGCCATGCCCGTGCTCATCGAGCCGCTCAAGCAGCGCATCTCGTCCGACGCCGTCATCGTCTCGCCCGACGCCGGTGGCGTCGAACGCGCGCGCGCCTATTCGAAGCGCCTGGGCACGAGCCTCGCCATCATCGACAAGCGCCGTCCGGTCCCGAACGTCTCCGAGGTCGTCAACATCATCGGCGACGTCAAGGGCCGCGACGCCATCATCGTCGACGACATGATCGACACGGCGGGCACGGTGTGCGCCGCCGCGCAGGCCATCAAGGAGAAGGGCGCGCGCGCCGTCTTCGCCGTCGCCTCGCACGGCGTGCTGTCGAACCCGGCCATCGAGCGCATCACGGCCTCGCCCATCGAGCTGCTCATCATCACCGACACGATCCCGCCCCGCCCCGAGGTCCGTGCGTGCGCGAAGATCGAGGTCTACTCGGTCGCGAAGATGGTCGGCGAGGCCGTCAAGCGCATCCACCACGGCGACTCGATCAGCTCGTTGTTCATTTAATAATAGCTAATAACGCCGCCGCGCACGGACGGCCAGAAGAAGGGATGAAAATGGAATTCGCAAAGGTCAACGTCGAGGTCAGGCCCCAGGTCGGCAAGGGCGGCGCCCACAAGGTGCGCGCGGCCGGGAAGGTGCCGGGGGTCCTCTACGGGCGCAAGCTCGAGCCCGTCGCCGTGGCCTTCGAGGAGAAGGCGCTGCTCGCGTCGCTCGACAAGGAGAAGCGGCGCAACACGGTGTTCACGCTCAACGTCGCCGGCGCCGGTCAGACCGAGAGCGTCACCGCCATGGTGCGCGACGCTCAGATCGACCCGATCTCCCAGCGCATCATCCACGTCGACTTCCTGCGCGTGGATCTCGACGCCGAGGTGACCGTCACGGTGCCGCTCGTGCTCACGGGCAAGGCCATCGGCACGACGAGCGGCGGCCAGCTGCACCAGAGCATGCACGTCATCGCCATCGCCGCGAAGCCGGCCGCTATCCCGACGAGGATCGAGGCAGACGTCACGGCGCTCGACATGGGCGACGCGCTCCACGTGAGCGATCTCAAGCTCGGCGCGGGCGTGCGCGCGCTGCTCGACCCGCGCGACGCCATCGCGTCCGTCGTGGCGCCGAAGGCCGAGAAGGTCGAAGAGGCGGCCGCCGCGCCCGTCGAGGGCGCGGTCCCCGCCGAGGGCGCCGCCGCCGCGGGCGCCGCTCCGACCGCCGCTGGCGACAAGGCCGCTGCCGCGCCCGCCGCGGGCGCCAAGCCCGCCGCGGGCGCCAAGCCCACCGCGGGCGCCAAGAAAGAAGGGGGCGGAGAGAAGAAGGGCAAGTAATCCTTCGAGCGCGACGGATCTTCCATGTTCCTCGTGGTGGGGCTCGGGAACCCGGGCCGGCAGTACCAGGGCAACCGCCACAACGTGGGTTTCCGCATCGTCGATCAGCTCGCGGCGCGCGCGGGGGCCACGTCCCCGCGCGACAAGTACGGCGGCGAGCTCTCCGACATCACGCTCGGCGGCGAACGCGTCATCCTCTGCAAACCTATGGAGTTCATGAACGTCAGCGGTCAGGTCGTGCGGCACGTCGCGGGATTCCACAAGATCCCAGCGGCGCGCACGATCGTCGTGCACGACGAGCTCGACCTGCCCTTCGGGCGCCTCAAGCTCGGCGTGGGCGGCGGCGCGGGCGGCCACAACGGCGTGCGCTCCGTGATCGCCGACCTCGGCACGCCGGACTTCGTGCGCGTGCGCGTCGGGATCGACCGGCCGCCGCCCGAGTGGAAGGGCGCCGACTACGTCCTCGCGAACTTCACGGGCGCCGAGCAGAAGGCGCTGCCGGCCCTCATCGACCTCGCGGCCGACGCCGTCGAGGAGATCGTGACGCGCGGCCTGCCGGCCGCCATGAACAAATTCAACACCAAACCCAAATCGACGTCAGACAAACCAGGCACCGCGGGAGGCGACGCGTGATGGTCACGCGCCCTCTCCCCGTTTCCTTGCCCGTGGCAACACGGACCACCTGTCCATAAGGAGACATCATGGCAGCACCGCGATTGGGCTCGGCCAGAGACATGGCCGGCCGCAAACGAGAGTACGAAACCATCTACATCCTGCGCCCCGACAGCACGAACGATGTCATCGGCCAGGTCAACACCAAGGCGCGCACCGTCATCGAGGCGGGCGGTGGCACGATCATCAAGGTCGACAACTGGGGCAAACGGAAGCTCGCCTACGAGGTGCAGAAGCAGCTCAAGGGCATCTACCTGTTCTTCTCGTACCTGGGCTCGGCGGGCCTCGTCGAGGAGCTCGAGCGCAACCTGCGCCTCACCGACTCGGTCATCCGCTACTACTCGGTGAAGATCGCCGAGAACGTCGACCCGGTGGCGCGCACGAGCGAGTTCACCGAGGAGGCCTTCACGAAGGCCTCGACGCCTGGCCCCGACGAGGAGGAGATCGCGACGGGTCAGGCCGCGGCGCGCTCGCCCTTCGAGGAGGACGAGGGCGCATTCGACTTCGAGGAAGCCGTCTTCGGCGGCGTGGACGAGCCCCTGCGCTCGGGCAAGAGGGAGGACTAGATCATGTCGGCAGCAGCTGGAGCAGCAGAGGACGCAAAGGGCGGCGATCGGGACAAGAAGCGCCCGATGGGCCGCCGCAAGCAGTGCAAGTTCTGCGGAGACGAGGCGCTCAAGATCGATTACAAGGACGCCGGTCTCCTCAAGTACTTCATCACGGACCGCGGCAAGCTCGTGCCGCGGCGCCTGTCGGGCAACTGCGCGAAGCATCAGCGGGAGATCGCCGTGGCGGTCAACCGGGCGCGCATGCTCGCCATCATGCCCTTCGCGGTCACGGGAGCCTGAGCCATGCAGGTCATTCTCAGGGACGACATGGACAACCTCGGCAAGTCGGGCGAGGTCGTGAATGTCAAGCCGGGCTACGCGCGCAACTACTTGCTGCCGCGCGGCTTCGCCATCAAGGCGACGGCGAGCGACGTCAAGCGCGTCGAGCACGACAAGCGCGTCATCGCGGCGCGCACGGCCAAGCTCGCCAAGGAGGCGCAGGCGGAGGCCGACGGCCTCTCGAAGGTGAGTGTCTCGATCGCGCGCGCCGTCGGGGAAGAGGAGAAGCTCTACGGCTCGGTGACGTCGCGAGACATCGCCGAGGCGCTGGGCGAGCAGGGCGTCAAGGTCGACTCGAAGAAGATCCACCTCGAGGAGCCCATCAAGACGCTCGGCTTGACCGAGGTTCAGGTCAAGCTCGGCCGCGGCGTCAACGCGACGATCAAGGTCTGGGTCGTCAAGAAAGAGGAATAGACCCGCGGGCCTTCGGCCGCGGGAGGTCGAAGCGCGCGCCACCGTCATGGTGACGCGCGCTTTCGTTTATCCACGCACCGCCGCGGCGCGGATGGTTGGACGTGACGCCAAGATCGCCGTCGCCGATTCAGAGGCGAGAGGAGTAGGATGCCTGTCCCATGCTGGAGCTCGCCTCGAACAACACGACGCCGGCCCAGCGCAGCCAACCGCACAACCTCGACGCGGAGAAGTCGGTGCTGGGCTCGATCTTCATCAAGCCGGCGGCGTTCGACGAGATCGCGACGACGTTGCAGGTCGACGACTTCTTCCTGCCCGTCCACCGCGAGATCTTCGAGGCCATGCTGGCGCTCGACGGGCGGCGGCAACCCATCGACGTCATCGCCGTCGCCGACGAGCTGAAGGTGCGCGGCATGCTGCCGCGGCTCGAGGGCGGCATGGCCTACCTCACCGAGCTGCACGACGGCGTGCCGACGGCCGAGAACAGCGCGCACTACGGGCGGCTCGTCAAGGAGAAGGCGACGCTGCGGCGGCTCATCGCGGCATGCGCCGAGGTGCAGTCGAGCGCCTACGGCGACTTCGGGGAGTTCGAGGCCTTCCTCGACGACGCCGAGACGAAGATCTTCAAGGTCGCCCAGCAGAATCGGCGCGAGACCTACTCGGCGACGAGCGAGCTCATGGAGGAGGTGCTGCACAACCTCGAGGTGCGCACGTCCGAAAGAAAGGCCGTGACCGGCGTACCCACGGGGTTCTCCAAGCTCGACGAGCTCACGGCGGGACTGCAACGCGAGAACCTCGTCATCGTGGCGGCGCGCCCCGGCGGCGGCAAGACGTCGTGGGCCGTCAACGTCGCCATGCACGCGGCGCTCCACCAGAAGATCCCAGTGCTGATCTTCTCGCTCGAGATGTCGAAGTACGAGCTCATGGAGCGCATGCTCGCGGGCGAGGCGCGCATCGACTCGTCGAAGATCAAGCGCGGCTTCCTCGAGTACGCCGACTGGAAGAACAAGATCCACCCCGCCTCTGGACGCTTGGCGGCGGCGCCCATCCTCATCGACGATTCGTCGGCGATCTCCATCATGGAGATCCGCGCCAAGGCGCGCCGGTTCCGCAGCGACCCGAAGTACTTCCCGCCGCCGCCGCTCGTCGCCGAGGGGGGCCACGCGCCGCAGCCGCCGCTCGGCCTCATCGTCGTCGACTACTTGCAGCTCGCCCGGGGCTCGTCGTCACGAAAGGACGACAACCGCCAGCAGGAGATCGCCGACATCTCGCGCGGCCTCAAAGCCCTCGCGAAGGATCTCAAGATCCCCATCATCGCCATCTCCCAACTCAACCGCGAGGTCGAGAAGCGGGAACAGGGCAAGCCCAAGCTCTCCGACCTGCGCGAGTCGGGGGCCATCGAGCAGGACGCCGACCTCATCCTCTTCATCCACCGTGAGGACATGCAGGGCGGCGAGACGCCCGACGCGACGATGCCGACCGCCGTCGCCGAGATCATCATCGGCAAGCACCGCAACGGCGGCACGGGCGCCGTCAAGATGACGTTCATCAAGGAGTACACGCGCTTCGAAAACTACGCCGACGACCCCGAGCCCGGCGGCTCTTGGGGCGACTAGGCCCGGCGGGTCTCGCGCTCACATGCCCGCCCCCGGCGCTCGATTTCAGCGTGCGATCATCCTCGTGGCCGACGGCGTCGGTTGCGGCGGCGCGCCCGATGCTGACGCCTATGGCGACGCGGGCGCCGACACGCTGGGCAACCTGGCGCGCAAGCTGGGCGGCCTCGCGCTGCCGAACCTGGGCGCGCTCGGCCTCGGCAACCTCACGGACATCGCGGGCGTGCCGCGCGTCGCGGCGCCCGGCGGCGCCTGGGGCGCCATGCGCGAGGCCTCGGCTGGCAAGGACACGATCACGGGCCACTGGGAGATGGCCGGCCTCGTCACGGAGCGGGCCATGGCGACGTTTCCGAACGGCTTCCCCGCCGCCATCACCGACGAGCTGCGCGCCGCCGCGGGACGGGAGCTGCTCGGCAACAAGACGGCCTCGGGCACGGCCATCATCGACGAGCTCGGACCCCAGCACCTCGCGACGGGGGCGCTCATCCTCTACACGTCGGCCGATTCCGTGCTGCAGCTCGCCGCGCACGAGCAGGTCGTGCCGCTGCCCGAGCTCTACGCCATCTGCGAGAGGGCGCGCGCCATCGCCGATCGCCACCGCATCGGGCGCGTCATCGCGCGGCCGTTCGTCGGCACGCCCGGCGCCTTCAAGCGCACGTACAACCGGCGCGACTACGCGATGGTTCCACCCGCGCCGACGTTGTGCGACGTCCTGGCGGCCGCGGGACTGTCCACGGTGGGCGTCGGCAAGATCGGCGACATATTTGCGATGCGCGGCATCGGCGAGTCGATCCACAGCGAAGGCAACGCCGACGGGTTGCGGCTCACGCTCGAGACGCTGGCGCGCGCGCCGCGTGGCCTGGTCTTCGTCAACCTCGTCGACTTCGACATGGTGTACGGGCACCGCAACGACGCGTCCGGGTTCGCGCGCGCCCTCGCCGAGCTCGACGCCTGGCTGCCGGCGTTCCAGCGCGCGCTCGCGCCCGGCGACGCGGCCTTCATCACGGCCGACCACGGCAACGATCCTACGACGCCCGGGACCGATCACACGCGCGAGCGCGTGCCCCTCCTCGCCTTCGGCCCCGCCGTGCGCCCCGCGCCGCTCGGCGAGCGCGCGTCGTTCTGCGATCTCGGCCAGACGATCGCCGCTGGCCTCGGCGTCCCCGCGCTGGCGCGCGGCACGAGCTTCCTGAACGTGATGCTGGGATGAAACGAAGCCGCCGCATGGCGCGGTCCTTGATGCATACTGAGCGCGCTTGAGGGCGCGAACCGTTCGGACGAACATCGAGCTCGATCGGCGTCGGAGGTGATCGCCCGATCGGCAACCCGACGTCGTCCCACCGCGCCCCTCGCCGTGCCCGCGCTCATCGCCAAGAAGCGCGACGGGGGCGCGCTCGCCGACGCCGAGATCCGCGCCGTCATCAGCGGCGCCGTCACGGGAGCCATTCCCGAATACCAGCTGGCGGCGCTGCTCATGGCGATTGTCTGGCGCGGCCTCGACGCGCGCGAGCTCGTGACGTGGACGGTGGCCATGATCAGCTCGGGCGAGCGCATGCGCCTCGGCGCCATCCCGGGTCGCAAGGTCGACAAGCACTCGACGGGGGGCGTGGGCGACAAGATCTCGCTCTGCCTCGCGCCGCTCGTCGCGGCCTGCGGCGTGCCCGTCCCCATGATGTCGGGGCGCGGCCTCGGCCACACGGGCGGCACGCTCGACAAGCTCGAGGCCATCCCCGGCTTTCGCACGGCGCTCGAGCCCGCGCAGTTTCGGCGCGTGCTGGCGCGCGCGGGGCTCGTGCTGGCCGGCCAGAGCGCGCGCCTCGTGCCGGCTGATCGCCTCCTCTACGCCTTGCGCGACGCCACGGCGACCGTCGAGTCGATCCCGCTCATCGCGTCCTCGATCCTCTCGAAGAAGGTCGCCGAGGGCGCGGACGCTCTCGTGATGGACGTAAAAGTCGGGCGCGGCGCCTTCCTGCCGTCGCGGACGGGCGCGCGCGCCCTCGCCCGTACGCTCGTGACGCTGGGACGGCGGCTCGGCCTCGAGGTGCGCGCCCTGCTGACGTCTATGGACGAGCCGCTCGGCCTCGAGATCGGCAACGCCAACGAGCTCGCCGAGGCCATCGCCGTCCTGCGCGGCGAGGGGCCCGCCGACGTGCGCGCGCTGACGCTCCGCCTCGGCGGCGAGATGCTCCTGCTCGGGCGCGTCGCCAAGACGCGCGCCCAGGCGACCGTCCGGCTCGAGCGCGCGCTCGCACGAGGCGAGGGCCTCGAGCGCCTCGCGCTGTGCGTCCGCCTGCACGGCGGTGACGCGCGCGTCGTCGACGATCCCTCCCGCCTGCCGCGCGCGCCCCGGAGCCATGTCGTGCGCGCGCCGCGCGCGGGCGCCGTCACGGTCGTCGACGCGGGTGCCCTGGGGCGCGCGGCGACGCTCCTCGGCGCGGGCCGCCTGCGCAAGGAAGACCGCGTCGACCCCGGCGTCGGCCTCACGCTGCACATCAAGCAAGGTGCGCGCGTGGCGCGCGGCGAAGCGCTGTGCACGATCCGCTACGCTGCCGAGGCGCGCCTCGACGCGGCTCTGCCGTGGATCGCCGGCGCCTTCCGGCTCGGCGCGCGGGCCCCCGCGGCGGCGCCGCTCGTGCTGGAGACCATCGGCTGAGTGGAGTAACGTTGCGACCATGCGCCGACAGGTGCGAGATCGCGACCTCGGCTACGAAGACCGCGGACGGGGCTA
>DASZFV010000106.1:0-6599 GCA_035939455.1 Polyangia bacterium | reverse complement strand
CGCCGCTGCGCGCGGCCGGGGTCGACCGCCTCAACGTCAGCCTCGACACGCTCGACGCCGACAAGTTTCGGCGCATCACGGCGCGCGGCGACCTCGCGCGCGTGCGCGCGGGGCTCGCGGCGGCGCGCGCCGCAGGCGTTGCGTCGATCAAGCTCAACACCGTGGCCGTCAAGGGGTTCAACGACGGCGAGCTCGCCGCCCTGTGCGCGTTCGCCTGGGAGCGCGGCTTCGTGCCCCGCTTCATCGAGCAGATGCCGATGGCGGCGGGCCAGACCTACGTGCCGGGAGCGCTGCTCTCGGCCGCCGAGATCCGGGCGGCCATCGCGCGCGCGCACCCGAGCCTGCGCGTCGCGTCCGATGACGGCGGTGGCGCGCGCGGCGCGGGGCCGGCGCGCTACCACCGCCTCTTGGGCGACGGCGAGGACGCCGCCGGCGCGCGCCGCTTCGGGATCATCTCGCCCATGACGGAGCACTTCTGCGACACCTGCAACCGCGCGCGCCTTTCGGCGACGGGCGCGCTTCACGCCTGCCTCGCGCACGACGACGCCGTCGATCTGCGCGCGCCGCTGCGCGCGGGAGGTGAGGCCGCCGTCGTGGCCGCCATCCGCGCCGCCATCGGCCGCAAGCGCGACGGCCACGACTTCCAGCTCGTGGGCCTGGGCGGTCCTCGCAAGGCCATGGTTCAAATCGGAGGGTGACGCCGCCGCGGGCGCTGCGGCGCGCCGCGGGCGATGGTACAAATCGCCGCATGCTCGACACGTCTCAGTTGCGCCAGAAGATCGCCGGGTTGCGCGGTCGGTTCGAGGAGGAGCTCGCGGCCCTCGTCGAGGTGCCGACGGTCAGCATGGACCCGGCGCGCCGCAGGGAGATGGACGCCTGCGCGGCGCTCGCGGGTGGCTATCTGCGCGAGCTCGGTGCGCGCGTCGACCTCATCGACACGGGAGGCTTTCCGCTCGTCGTGGGGCGCCTCGCGCGCGATCCGTCGTGGCCGACAGTCACGATCTACAATCACCTCGACGTCCAGCCGGCCGATGGCCCCGAGTGGAGGTCGCCGCCGTTCTCCTTCACGCGCGCCGGCGACTCGTGGTTCGGTCGCGGCACGACCGACGACAAGGGCCCGGCCCTCACGGCCCTTTACGGCGCGCGTCTCGCGCTCGAAGAGGACGCGCGCGTCAACGTCCAGTTCCTCTGGGAGCTCGAGGAGGAGATCGGCAGCCCGAGCTTCGTGCGCGGGCTGGCGGCCGCCATCGCCGGCGACGCCGCCGCCGGCCGGCCGCCGTTCCGCACCGACTCGGTCGTGGTCTCGGACACGATCTGGATCGCCGCCGGGCGGCCCGCGATCGCCTACGGGCTGCGCGGTCTGCTCGGCTTCACGGTGACGCTGGAGACAGGCGCGAAGGACGTGCACTCGGGTACGACGGGAGGCGCCGCGCGCAATCCCGTGGCCGAGCTCGCGGCGCTCATCGCCGCGTGCGTCGACGCGCGCACCGGCAAGGTGAAGATCCCCGGCTTTTACTCCGACGTTCGCCGCCTCACGGCCGCCGAGAAGAAGGCCTTCGGGCGCGCCGGCTTTTCCGCCAAGCGCTTCAAGGCGGCGCACGAGCTCTACGGCCTGCGCCCGCACCGCGACGACCTCGCCGTCATGGAATCGATCATGGCGCTGCCGACCTTCGAGGTTCACGGTCTCGTGGGCGGCTACGCGGGGCCCGGCATCAAGACGATCGTCCCGCACCGCGCCGAGGCCAAGCTGTCGACGCGCCTCGTGCCCGACCAACGGCCGGCCCAGATCTTCGAGCTCGTGAGGCGCTTCATCAAGAAGCAGCTCCCCGACGCCGTGCTCGCGCGCGAAGGCGCGCTCGAGCCCTATCTGGCGCCCATCGGCGGCCCGCACAACGCCGCGGCCGCCGAGGCCATGCGCGAGACCTTCGGGCGCGAGCCGGGGTTCACGCGCGAGGGCGGCTCGATCGGCGCCGTGCTCACCATGCGCCGGCTGCTGAACGCGCCTGTGACCTTCATGGGCTTGTCGCTGCCCGAGCACGGGTATCACGCCATCAACGAGAACTACGACTGGGGCCAGGCATCGGGAGGCATGGAGATGTTCCGCCGCTATCTTCACAAGGTCGCCGCGATGGGCCAACCGGCAAAAGTGGTAGCCAGGGCGCCGCTCCCGAGACCGGCTCGTCACCGTGGTTGAATCTGGCGCGCGGGGGGCTAGGATCAGGTGATGAGCGACGCCCCCGTCTCGCCAGTGCGCGTGTCGCCGCCGCCCGTGAGCCGGGGCGCCGCCTGGAAGGTCGTCGTATCCGTCGTCGCTGTCACGGGCGCCGTGGCCTTCATGCTCAAGGCGTCGGTCAAGGAAGGCGCCGAGTTCTACAAGCACGTCGACGAGGTCATGGCCAAGACGTCGGAGTGGCACGGCAAGAAGCTCCAGGTCCACGGCAACGTCGTCGACGGCTCAATCGAGCAGGCCAAGGGCACGCTCACCTATCGGTTTCTCATCGAGAGCCGCCCGCCGCGGCCGCACGCCATCATCAGCGCGTCGTACACCGGCCTGGTGCCCGACACGTTCAAGTCGGGCGCCGAGGTCGTCGCCAAGGGCACGCTCGGTCCCGACGACAAGCTCGACGTCGTGCCCGACGGCATCATGGCCAAGTGCCCCTCGAAGTACGAAGCCGGCAAGGTCACCGCCAAGGTCATCGACCCCGGCGTCGCGGCTAAATAGCTAATTGTACCTGAGGCCGTCGACGGCCCGCATTCGGCTGGCGCGCAGCGCGGGGTAGAGCGTCGAGAGGAAGCAGATGCCGAGCGTGGCGGCGGCCACGGCGACGACCTCGCTCGCGGAGATGCGCACGGGGAGCTGGCCGATGAGATAGACCTTCGGGTCGAGCGGGTAGCCGTACAGGCGCGCCAGGACGCAGACGAGCAGCCCGTAGAGGATGCCCATGCCCGTGCCGATGGCGCCCACGGTGGTGCCGCCCACGAGGAAGATGCGCGCCACCATCGAGGCGCGCGCGCCCATCGACTTGAGGATCGCGATCTCGCGCACCTTCGACAGCACGATCATCGTGAGCGAGGCGATGATGTTGAACGCCGCGACGACGATGATGAGCACGAGCAGCAGCGAGATGATGACCTTCTGCATCGTGAGCGCCATGAAGAGGTTGTGGTTGAGCTCCTTCCAGTCGATGACGCGGTAGGGGGCGTCGAGGCGCCGCGAGACCTCCCTCGTCATCGTGAGCGCCATGAGCGGATCCTTGAACCGCAGCTCGACGCCGAAGACCGAGCCGCGGGCGTTCGCGATCTTGCGCGCGTCGGCCAGGCTGACGTAGGCGAGGCGCGTGTCGTACTCGTTGAAGCCCATGCGGAAGAGGCCCACGACCTTGAACAGGAACGAGGGCGGCGTGCTCGCGCCCGTCGAGCTGAACGGCACCATGATCGAGATGCAGCCGCCCGTCTTGACGCGCAGCTTGTGCGCGAGCTCGGCGCCCAGGATGATGCGCCCGACGTCGGTGGTCGCCTTGCTGGGCGAGCCCTCGGGCAGCGGACAGCTCGCGGGCGTCGCCAGGTCCTCGACGCGGCCTTCGATGAGCGCGCGGCGCAGATCGTCGGCGCCCTCCTGGATGTCGATGCCCTTGAGGTTGGCGCCGATCCGGCCCACCATGACCTCCCCCGCCGAGAAGAGGAACTTGGCCATGCGCACGACGCCGGGCATGCCGCGCAGCTTCTGTGCAATGAGGTCGGCCTCGGGCGAGTCGATGTCGACGTCGCCGTAGGGGATGACGATGAGGTGCGCGTTGAGCGCGAGCACCTTGTCCTGAAACTCGTGCTCGAAGCCGCTCGTCACCGCGAGGACGACGACGAGCGACGCGACGCCCAGCACGACGCCCATCGTCGACACGGTCGTGAACACGGAGAAGGCGCGCAGCAGGAAGACCACGACGACGGCGAGCGCCGCCGCGAGGACGCACACGACGCCCACCGTCTCGCCGGCGCGCGAGCGGCCGCGCGTGGCGAAGAAGATCACGAAGCCGACGCCGACGAAGGCAAGCGCCGCCACGAGCGCGCCCAACGTGCCGCGCGGCGTGCGCGCGCGGTGCAGGTAACGAAGTCCCACGAAGCGCTCGAGCCCGAGCGTGAAGAGCTCGCCGAGGCCGAGCAGCAGCAGGAGCGCGACGGCCGCCGCGCCGAAGGCCTCGCGCTGGCCGGGCCGCGCGACCGCCCCGCCCGCCGCCGCGATGGCGGCGACGATGAGGAAAAGGCGCGCGAGGCGGCGGCGCATGGGACGCGCGAGGCTAACACGGCGGCTCGCGCCGGGCCCTTCGACGGCCCGCTCCCGGCGTCTACCTCACCGCTTCCTTGACACTCTTCGACGCCGGACCGTACCGTACTCGCCAATGGCCTTCTTCCGGGCGCGGCCGGCGCCACACCTCCGCGCGCACCTGGCCTTTCTCACGGCGGCGGGCCTCGGGCTTGCCTCCGGTGGCGCCGCGCTCGCCGGCACGAACGATCTGCAGCTCCTGAACTTGTGCCCGCCCGCGGGCGCGCCTGCGCTCGGGGGAACGCCCGAGTGCTCGTGGATCCACCGCGACGCCAACGGCCTCATCGTGGGCGGCGACGGCAAGCCAGGGCCGGTCACCGTGCCGGCCGACGGGCAGGCCGCTTTCCGGAGCCTCATGTCCGAGCTGGGCGTCGTGATCGCGCCGCGATTGCAGACGCCCGCCGACACCCTCGGATATGCCGGTTTTCAGTTTTCGGCCGAGCTCGGCGTCACGAAGATCAACCAGAGCCGGTCGTACTGGAACGGCGTCGCCGGCGTCGACGCGGGTAGCCCCGCTGGAACGCGCCCGGATTCATACCTGACGACGGTGGGCGGCTTCGTCCGCAAGGGCATGTGGTTCCCCCTGCCGGCCTTCGAATTCGGCGCCGGTGCCCTCAACATCGTCGGCTCGCGCATGTACGTCGTCCAGGGCTACGCCAAGATCGCCTTGCAGGAAGGCTTCCACGGCTGGTGGCTGCCCTCCTTCGCCGTGCGCGGCTCGGCCTCGCAGCTCCTCGGCACCGACCAGGTCGACCTCAACGTCTACGGCGTCGACGTGCTCATCTCGAAAGCCTTCGGCCTCGCGGGGACTTCACGGCTCGAGCCGTTTTTCGGCTGGAACGTCCTGTTCATCGACGCCCAGAGCGGCGTCATCGACGCGACGCCCGGCTGCGACTCGTACGAGGTCAGGCAAGCGACCGGCACGAATCCCGTCAACAGCCACTGCGCCGCCGCCCAGAACGGCACGTGGAACGACACCTTTGCGAACTTCACGTTCCCGCAGCAGGACGTCATCACGCGCTACAGGTGGTCGGGCGGCTTCAAATTGAAGCTCTCTGTGCTCTTCCTCGTGGGAGAGTACGACTTCGTCCAGGCCGGCCGCAGCCGGGACGGCAAGCAGCCCGAAGCCGTCCGCGACGGAAGCGGGAGCCAGCAGAGCTTCTCGCTGTCCGCCGGTTTCGACTTCTGAGTCGCGTTCAGTCGCGCTTTTTGAGACGCGCTGTCCCGAACGGCGCGGCGTCGGCGACAGCGTTTGACGCGACCGGCGAGGGCTGGCTCAGGCCGCCGCGCCGCCGATGCCGCCCGTTCCGGCGACGGGGGGGGGGCTGCCCGCCACGGGCGCCGCGGGTGCCGCCGGCATCCCGCCCTGGATGATCTTTCGGAGGCCGGCCACGGACAGCCGCGGCGTCTTCTTTTCCTCCTCGAAGATGATCTGGGCCAGGGTCGCCGTCGTCAGATCGGCCCGCGTCGTGTTGTCCACCACGCGAACGTCGTCTCCGGCACGCACCATCGCCGCAATGTGATCGAGCGTCACGTAGCGGCTGTCGCGCGTGTCGTAGAGCTTCCGGTTCGCATACCTCTTGATCGTGCGTGCTGTCGTCATTGTCTTAGGGTGTCATAGTCAATTGGCCGCGTCAATCATGTAATGCAACAAACTATTCAATCGAGACAGTACCTTTGGATTTTCTAATATTTCCGTAACGTTAAAGACTCTATCGGCTTGGGAGATAAGCGCGACGGAGTTGCCCACCCGCGCTGGCGACGACACGGGTAAGCGCGCGTCAAGCCCGTAGATGAGTCGGCAGAGCGGAGGATCACGCACGAATGCTGCGCGCGCGAGATAGACCAGATCGGTGATTTTCGCGGCGCGAGTCGCGCGCGCGTTACTTTGGCGGCTTGGCGCCTGCGTCGTTCTCGGGCTCGCCCTTGTTGTCCTTGTCGTCCTTATTGTCCTTGGGCGAGACGTCGAGCTCGTTCTGCGCGTTCACCGCGCGCTTGAAATTCTTGATCGCCTTACCCAACCCATCGCCAAGCTGCGGCAGCTTCGTCGATCCGAAGACGACGACGACGATGATGAGGATGAGGACGAGTTCGCCGAAGCCCATTCCGAAGGGCATGAGTGCTCCTTGACTTGACCCCATCTATAGCACCCCGGGGCGCACAAGCAAACGCGAGACGAGGAATTTTGGCGCCGACCCGTCTATCCGATAGGATCTGATCTTGCGTTCGCTCTCGATGGCCTCGTCTCCGCGCGCCAACGCCGCCCTCTCGGTCCTCCTGG
>DASZFV010000105.1:0-5881 GCA_035939455.1 Polyangia bacterium | reverse complement strand
CCGCCCATGAGCGCCCTCAACGTCGCAGCGCTCCAGCTGACTTCGACGGAGGACGTCTCGGCGAACGTGGCGGCGTGCGCCGCGCTGGCGCGCGCGGCGGCGGCCGCCGGCGCGTCGCTCATCGGCTTGCCCGAGAACTTCGCCTACCTAGGGACGGACCGCGACCACCACCTCGCGCTCGCCGAGGCGCTGCCCGAGCCGGGCGCCGACCGCGAGACAGCGGCGGCCGGGCCCATCCTGGCGACCATGCAAGCCCTCGCGCGCGAGACCGGGGCCTGGCTCCTGCTCGGGGGTTTCCCCGAGCGCGCCTCGCCGACGCACATCCGCAACACCTCGGTCTTGCTCCGCGCCGACGGGACGGTCGCGGCCACTTACAGGAAGATTCACCTGTTCGACGTCGACGTTCCTGGAGGGAAACGGTTTCGGGAGTCGGAGACCATCGAGGCGGGCAACGCGCCCGTCGTCGTCGAGACGCCCTGGGCCAAGCTCGGCCTGTCGATCTGCTACGACCTGCGGTTTCCAGAGCTTTACCGCGCGCTCGTCGCGCGTGGCGCTCGCCTCGTCGCGGTTCCTTCGGCGTTCACGCTCGAGACCGGCAAGGATCACTGGCGCGTGCTCCTGCGCGCGCGGGCCATCGAGAACCAGGCCTACGTCTTCGCGCCCGCGCAGTTCGGCCACCACGGCGGTGACCGGCGGAGCTGGGGACACGCCATGGTCGTCGATCCCTGGGGCGCGGTCATCGCCGAGTGCGGCGACCACGCCGGCTTCGCCCTCGCCGCCGTCGACTTCGCGTATCAGGATCGCGTGCGCGCGAGCCTGCCCTGCCTCACGCACCGGAAAGTGCGGAGTGAATGATCCCGTGACAGAGGCAGAGGCGTTCGATCTCGTCGTCATCGGCTCGGGGCCCGCCGGTGAGAAGGGCGCCGCGCAGGCGGCGTATTTCGGCAAGCGCGTCGCGCTCGTCGAGAAGGCGCCCGCGCTCGGGGGTGCGAGCGTGCACACGGGGACGCTGCCCTCGAAGACGTTGCGCGAGACGGCGCTCTACCTCACGGGGTTTCAGCGCCGGCGGCTCTACGGCATGACGCTCGACGTCGACCGCGACGCGAGCCTGCGCCAGCTCATGGGGCGCATTCGCGTCGTCACCGAACTGCAGGTCGCGCAGATCGAAAAGAACATGCAGCGTCACGGCGTGACCGTCGTGCGGGGCGAGGCGGCCTTCGTGTCGCCGAAAGAGATCCAGGTGGCACCGACGTCGAGCGACGGCCCGACGCGCCGGCTGCGCGCGCCCTACTTCCTCGTGGCGCCGGGTAGCTCGCCGCACCGGCCGTCGGGCGTGCCCTTCGACGATCCCGACGTCGAGGACTCCGACACGATCCTCGATCTCGATCGGATTCCGTTGTCTCTGGCGGTCGTCGGCGGCGGCGTCATCGGCTGCGAGTACGCGTGCCTGTTCGCGGCGCTCGGCACGGCTATCATCGTCATCGAGGGCCGCGCCAACTTGCTCGGGGGGCTCGACGGCGAGATGTCGGCGGGCATGAAGACGGCGCTCGAGCGCGGCGGGCACGGGGTCATGCTTGGCGACGCCGTCGAGTCGATCCAGCGCGTGCCGGCCGGGCCGCTGCGCATCGCGCTCAAGAGCGGCAAGATCCTCCAGGTCGACAAGATCCTGTACTCGGCGGGCCGGGCCGGCAACACGAAGGCCCTCGGGCTCGACAAGGCCGGCATCACGCTCGACGCGCGCGGCCGCATCACCGTCAACGAGAGCTTCCAGACGGCGCAGCCGCACATCTACGCCGCGGGCGACGTCATCGGCAACCCGGCGCTCGCCTCGGTGTCGATGGAGCAAGGCCGCGTCGCCGCTTGCCACGCCTTTGGCATCCCCTACAAGACGCACGTCGCGCCCCTCACGCCGTTCGGCGTCTTCACGATCCCCGAGATCTCGATGGTGGGCGCCACCGAGGAGGACCTCAAGGCGAAGGGCGTCGCTTACGAGGTGGGCCGCGCGCGCTACGAGCACAACGCGCGCGGGCAGATCATCGGCGAGTCGGACGGCGCGCTCAAGCTGCTCTTCGACAAGGGCACGAAGAGGCTCCTCGGCGTGCACATCATCGGCGACCGCGCCACGGAGCTCATCCACATCGGACAGATGGTCATGTCGACGGGCGGCACGATCGATGTCTTCATCGACAGCGTCTTCAACTTCCCGACGCTGGCCGAACTCTATAAGTACGCTGCCTACGACGGTCTCGGGCGGCTCCGGTCCGCGATTTCTACTTCGGGACCCTGACAGGGTCCCGCGCCCCCGGGCGCTCGCTCCGACCGGCGAAGCCGGCCTACGCCCGGTCTATTGCTCGCGTGGGCCGAAGATCCAGGAGCCGATGGCGGCGACGCCGATGACGCCGCCCACGACGGCCAGCGAGAGACCGTCCGAGATCGGCACCTTGTCGGCGACCACCATCTTGACGCCCACGAAGGCGAGCACGAGCGCGATGCCCGGCTTGAGATAGTGCAGGCGCCGCACCAGGCTCGCCACGAGGAAGCAGAGGGCGCGCAGACCGAAGATCGCGAAGATGTTGGACGTGTAGACGATGAACACGTCGCGCGTCACGCCGAAGACCGCCGGGATAGAGTCGACGGCGAAGACGACGTCGGACGTCTCGATGACGACGAGGACCATGAGCAGCGGCGTCGCGAACCAGAGCCCGTCGCGCTCGACGAGGAAGCGCGGGCCTTCGTAGTCGGGCGTGACGCGCACGAGCTTGCGGAAGAGCTTGAGGACGGGGTTGCGCTCGGGGTGCACGGCGTCCTCGGACCCGAAGAGCAGGCGAATCGCCGTGAGGATCAGGATCGCGCCGAAGACGTACATCACCCAGTGAAAGGTGGCCAGCAGGGCCGCGCCCGCGACGATGAAGACGCCGCGCGTGACGAGCGCGCCGAAGATCCCCCAGAAGAGCACGCGGTGCTGCAGGCGCGCCGGCACGGCGAAGAACGAGAACGCCGCGAGGAAGACGAACAGGTTGTCGACGGAGAGCACCTTCTCGATGAGCCACGCCTGAAAGAACTCGAGCGCGCGGTCCTCGCCGAACTTCGCGAGCACGAACACGTTGAAGGCGAGAGAGAGCGAGATCCAGATCAGCGACCAGGTCGCCGCCTCCTTGAAGGAGATGACGTGCGCCTTGCGATGGAAGATCCCTAGGTCGACGGCGAGCATGGCAACCACGACAACGCCGAAGACGGCCCAGGCCATGGGCCCCCCGACACTCGTCACGGCGCGCTCTTGCTCTTCGGGGGGGGCGGGCTCTCCGGCGGCGTGACCCTGATGTGATAGACGGGCGCGCCCGTTCCGGCGCCGGACGGCGCGCGCGGCGGCGCGTCGAGCAGACCGCCTAAGGACCACCCGCTCGAGCGCTTGAGGAAGACGACCGCGCCGAGCGCGATGAGGAGGAACAGCACGCGGCGCACGGTCTGGCGCGGCAGGTACTGCCAGACCGTCCTCTCACCCAGCTCGGGCGGCGGCAGCTTGGTATGACGATAAAGGGGCATGCCCGGTTCGACGGAAGTCTAGCCCCTCAGGCCAAGGCGTGCGGGAAGAGGTGGCGCACCTTGAGGCGGGCGCGGCGCGCGCCTCGGAACGTGTCGAGCTCCGCCGTCGCGAGCAGATCGAGGGCGGCGCCCGTGCCGGGGTCGCGGTCAGCCATACCGAAGGCGATGGCCTCGCTGACGGCGCCCCGATCCATGAGCGTGAGCTGCAGGTGCCCCTGCCCCACACGCCGCGTGGCCTGCGTCGTGACGCCTCGAAGGCCGAAGATGGGCTCGGCGTTGGCGGCGCCGAAAGGCGCCAGACGCGCGAGCTCCTCGGCGAAGGGCAGGTCAAGCTCGCCGAGCGCCACGACGGCGTCGACGCGCACGGCGGGCGCGTCGCGTCCCAGGGCCTGCTCGCGGATGGCCTCGGCGAACTGCCGGCGGAACGCGTCGAGGTTCGCGAACGTGACGCTCATGCCGGCGGCCGCGGCGTGGCCGCCGAAGCGCTGTAGGTGCTCGGACGAGCGCGAGAGCGCCGCGAAGAGATCGAAGCCCGGCACGGTGCGCGCCGAGCCGCGCCCCTCCCCGGCCCGAAAGCCGACGACGACCGCCGGCCGCGCGAGCTTGTCGACGAGCCGCGCCGCGATGATACCCACGACGCCCGGGTGCCATCCCTCTGCGCCCACGACGACGGCGGGTGACGTCTCGTGCTCGGCTGCCGCGGCGAGCGCCTCGATCCAGACGAGCTCCTGGATGCGCTGCCGCTCGATGTTCTTGTCCTCCAGCTCCTCGGCGAGGCGCGTCGCCGTCGCGGCCTCGGGCGCCAGCAGGAGATCGAGCGCGAGCTGGGCCTCGCCCAAGCGCCCGGCTGCATTGAGACGCGGCGCCAGGCGGAAGGCGACATCGTGGGCCGTGATGGGGCCCTCGGCGAGCTCGGCCTTGGCCGCGAGCGCAGCGATGGCCGGCCGCTTGCGCGCGCCGAGGGTGCGCAGGCCGTGGGCGACGAGGATTCGGTTCTCGTCGACGAGCGGCACGAGGTCGGCGATCGTCCCGAGCGCCACGAGATCGAGCAGATCCCGCGGATCGAAGTGCGGGTGCGTCTCGCGCAGGCGCGAGCGCAGCGAGGCCGCCAGATAGAAGGCCACGCCACACGAGGCGAGTCCTTTGAACGGGAAGGCGTCATCCGGGCGCCTCGGGTTGATGAGGGCGAACGCCTCGGACTCGCCCTCGGGCAGCTGGTGGTGGTCGATGACGACGACGTCGATGCCGCGCGCGCGCGCCGCACGTAGCGCTTCGTGATCGCTCGTGCCGCAGTCCCCCGTGACGAGCACGCGGCAGCCGTCGTCGGCGAAGCGCGCCACGTCGTCGGGGCCGAGGCCGTAGCCGGCGTCGCGGCTCGCGCAACGCGGGATCACCTTGCCACCGAACGCGCGCAGCGTCGTCGCGAGCACGGCCGCCGTCGTGACGCCGTCGACGTCGTAGTCGCCGAAGACGCCGATCGTCTCGCCGGCGCCGAAGGCCGTCACGAGCCGGTCGAGCGCCTTGCCGAGATCGGCCATCCCGTCGGGCGGCCGCAGGTCGGCGAGGCGGGGGGCGAGAAACCTCGCGGCCGTGCTCGCCCCGATGCCCCGCCCGAGCAGGATCCGCGCCGTGAGCGGCCGAACCCTCAGCTCGGCCGCGAGCACGAGGACCGCGGCATCATCGACCAGAACCGGATCCCACGCTGCCGGCCGCATCTACGGCCGCACACTATCATGCGCCGCGCGCGCCCTCGCAGCTAAGGCTCGTCGACCTGGAGGTCGGTGGATCTGCCGCCGCGGCGGTTCTGGCGGGGCGCCGCGCGGCGCTGGCTCTCGAGGAACTTCTCGTTGAGCCAGATGAGGATCGGGCTCGCGATGAAGATCGACGAGTACGTCCCGACGATGACGCCGACGTTCATGGCGAAGGCGAAGTCGCGGATGACGCCCACACCGAAGACGTTCATGGCGAGGGTGACGAAGAACACCGTCGCGCTCGTGAGGATCGTGCGCGACAGCGTCTCGTTGATCGACTGGTTGACGACGCGATCGAAGCGGCGGTCACGCAGACGCGCCGCGTTCTCGCGGATCCGATCGAAGACGACGATCGTGTCGTTCATCGAGAAGCCGATGATCGTGAGCACGGCCGCCACCGTCGTGAGCGAGAACTCCTTGTACGTCACGGCGAACGCGCCGATGACGAGCACGGCGGCGGCGGCGGCCACGGTGGCGACGGCCCGGGCCGACAGGAACGGGAAGAGCGGGTTCCGTCTGCGGTGGGCCCGGGTGGCCGGGCGCGGCACGTCGCCCCGGTTCCGGTACGCGACCAGCGCCGCGGCCTC
>DASZFV010000104.1:0-4832 GCA_035939455.1 Polyangia bacterium | reverse complement strand
ATGAACAACATCACCAACTTCGTCTTCGTCGGCGAGCAGAACATCGGCCCGAGCTGCACCGGCGTCACGACGTACGAGAAGGACGTGCAAGCTCCGCAGGACGGCATCATCATCACCAACTTGCCGGCCAGCACCTATGCGGGCTGGTTCAAGGCGAACACGCCGCAGATCGCGCTCATGCACTTCGGTGGAGCCGACCTGCTGGCAAACATGCCCGTCGACGGCGTCATGATGGCCTACACGACGCTGCTTGGGGAATTGCGTAAAGCGAACCCAAGCGCCATCCTGCTCATCGCGCAGCACACGCCCGAGGGCAAGGACGCGGTCCTCACGCTCAACGCCGACATCGCGAAGTGGGCCACCGAGAACACCACGGCGCAGTCTCCCGTGATCGCCGTCGATCTCTATACGGGCATCCTTCCTTCCGACCAATCGGACGGCGTTCACCTGAATCTGTCGGGCTCGCAGAAGGTGGCGGATCGCTTCTTTGCGGCGCTCAAGCCGTTCTTCAAGCCATAGCGCCGCTCGAGCGGGCGTCGAATCGAGCTCTCGACACCTTGACGCCGCGTCGCGCGGTCCCATGCTCTGGGGATGAACAAAGATCAGACGTCTGGGACCGCGCAGAACATCAAGGGCCGCGTCGAGCAGGCTGCGGGTGTCCTCACAGGCAACAAGGACAGAGAATCCGAGGGCGCCTCCGAGCGTGCGGTGGGCGCGGTACGCAAAGCCGTTGGCGATTTGAAGCACAAGGTCGCCAAGAAGATCGATCGGTAGAGCCAGCTGTGTCGACAGGTCGCGCGGCCGCCGGTACTCTTCGTCCGTGAGCCCTTCGACGGCTTGGAAAGAGGCGATCGGTCCGGGTGAGGCCGAGCGTTTCGAGCGCTACGCCGAACAGCTGCGGGCGCTGCAACGGAAGGCCGCGCACGGCGGCCGCGCGAGCCGTGGGCTGCACGCCAAAGGGCAGCTCGGTCTCGACGCCGAGCTCGAGGTGCTGCCCGACCTGCCCGAGGCGGCGCGCGTCGCGCTGTTTGCGCGCCCCTCGAAGTATCGCGCCTACGTTCGCTTCTCGAACGGCGCGGGCCGGCGCCAGCCCGACGGCAAAGGCGACGTGCGCGGCATCGCGATCAAGGTCGTCGGCGTGAGCGGCAAGAAAATCATTCCGGGAATGGAGAACGCCGTCACGCAGGACTTTCTGCTCATCAGGAGCGCGTCGACGGCGTTTCGCACGGCGGACGAGTTCGTGACGCTCGTCCTGGGCGTGGCGTCGCCCCCGTTCGGGCTGCTGCGCGCGGGAGCGAAGTTGGGTTTCGGGCGGCTCTTCGAGATCCTGCGGCGCTCGCTGCCCGGCCTCAGCGCGCCGACCGTCTCGCTCGCGACGACGCGCTACTTCAGCGCGACGCCCATCCGCTTCGGCGCCCACGCGGTTCACTATGCGCTCAAGCCGCACGCGAAGGCGGACGCCGGCGCGGAGCCGGGGAAGTCAGCGGACTATCTCGCGGACGAGATGGCGGCGCGGCTGCGGGAGGGACCGGTCGTCTACGACTTCGAGGTGCAGTTCTTCGTCGACGAGGCCAAGACACCCATCGAGGACGCGTCCGTCGAATGGAAGGAGGCGGACGCGCCGTTCGTGACGGTGGCGCGTCTGACGTTGCCGAAGCAAGACGTGGCGTCCGAGCGAGGTCGGAAGCTCGCCGAAACGATCGAGGGGCTCTCGTTCGATCCCTGGCACGCGGTCGAGGAGCTCCGACCGCTGGGGAACTTCATGCGCGCGCGCAACGTGGCGTACCGCCTGAGCACGGAAGAGCGGAAGGCATCAGCGGAGCCCGCCGTGTAGTCCATTTATCGATAACCGGCCGCCTGCAACTTGAACAGCTGCGCGTAGCGCGCGCCCGCCGCCAGCAGGTCGGCGTGCGAGCCGTCTTCGATGACGCGGCCGTGCTCCAGCACGAGGATGCGGTCGGCCATCCGCACGGTCGGGAAACGGTGCGAGATCAGGATCGCCGTGCGGCCCTTCGTGAGCTGGCGGAAGCGCTCGAAGACGGCATGCTCGGCTTCGGCATCCAGGGCCGCCGTCGGCTCGTCGAGGATCAAGATGTCGGCCTCCTCGCGCATGAACGCGCGCGCCAGGGCGACCTTTTGCCATTGCCCGCCCGAGAGCTCGGCGCCGCCCTTGAACCAGCGGCCAAGCTGCGTGTCGAGGCCCTGGGTCAGGCCGCTCACGAGCTCGCGCGCGCCGCCCTGCTCGACGGCGCGCTGCACGCGGAGGTCGTCGCCGAGGTGGTCGACGCTACCGAAGGCGACGTTCTCGCGCGCGAGCAGCTGGTACTGGTTGAAGTCCTGGAAGATGACGCCGATGCGGCGGCGCAGGTCCTCCTCGTTCCAATCGCGCAGGTCTCGGCCGTCGAGCCACACGCGGCCCTCGGTGGGACGGTAGAGGCCCGCGAGGAGCTTTATGAACGTGGTCTTGCCGGCGCCATTTTCGCCGACGAGCGCCAGGCTCTGCCCCTTGGGTAGGAACAGGTCGATGCCGCGCAAGGCCCATCCGTCCGCCTCGGGATAGCGGAAGCCGACGCCTTCGAAGCGGATCCCCTCCTCGCCGAGCACCGCCGTCGCGGGCGCCGAGACCCGGTCGCTCGGCGCCGCGCGCGGCGTCGGGATGGCGAGGAACTCGAAGAGGTTCGACATGTAGAGCGTGTCCTCGTACATGCCGCCCACGGCCGTGAGGATCGACTGGAACGCCTGCTGGCCCTGGCGAAAGGCCGCGAGGTAGAGCGTCATGTCGCCGAGCGAGAGGGCGCCGCGCGCCGCCGCGACGACGATGAGCGCGTAGCAGCCGTAAAAGACCAGGGTGCTCACGAGCGAGAGCAAGTAGGCCCAGACCGCGCGGCGCATGGCGAGGCTCTTGTCCTCGTCGTAGAAGCGCTCGGCCAGGTCGCGGTAGCGCGCGAGCAGGAGCGGGCCGAGGCCGAAGAGCTTCACCTCCTTGGCGTGCTCGTCGTTGGCCATGACGTACTCGAGGTAGTTGAGGCGGCGCGCGTCGGGCGAGCGCCAGTTGCGCAGGCGGAAGGCCGCGCCCGAGAAGCGCGCCTCGGCGATGAAGGCCGGCACCGTCGCCGCGAGCAGCGCCACCACCATCCAGCCCGAGAAGCGCACGAGCAGCGCGACGTAACCGGCGAGCGTGAGCGCGTTGCGGAGAAGCTGGAAGTTGCCCTGGATGAGAGACAGCGGGCGCGACGAGGCCTCGCGGCGCGCGCGCGTCAGCTTGTCGTAGAACTCCGGGTCCTCGAAGTGACGGAGGTCGAGCTGCAGCGCCTTCTCGAGAATCGCGACATTGACGTCGATGCCGAGGCGCGAGCCCACGAGCTGGCGCACGAGGCCGAGCGCCCGCTCGAGCAGCGCGCTGCCGCCCACGGCCAGGAGCTCGAGCAGCACGAGGCGCACCGTGCGCGCGACTGCGGCGTCGCGCGCCACGCCGGGCGCGGCGGCGTGCGCCGCGACCACGGCGTCGATGATGAGCTTTCCGACGTAGACCACGGCGGGAGGCAACGCGGCCGCTAGCACCGTGAGCACGCCGAGCGCCGCCGTGCCGCCAGGCGACGAGCGCCACACGAGCGCCAGCGTCTGGCGAGACTGCGAGAAGCTCGCGCGCAGGCGCGCCACGACACCGACGGAGGGCGGGGGCGGTGGCGAAATGGGGTGAGGCGGGGGCATGCGGGCTTCACTCTAGCGCGCGGCGCGCGCGCGGGGCGGGTATGCTCCGCCCCATGACGAGCCGCGCGAGGATGATCCGTGAAGGGACTCTGGTGGTGGGCGTGCTGGTGGCGGGAGGGGCGGGGTGCGCGAGCACGGGCGCCGCTTCGACGGCGGCGCCCGCCGCGTCGGCGCCCCCGGCGCCCGCTGTCGCCTCGAGCCCGGCGTCACCGGCAGTCGCGGCGCTGGCGCCGCCCTCGGTGCCGCCCGCGATCATGGTTCCGGCGACGGCCCAGGTGGCGGCGCGTTTTCACGCCGTGGGTGCGCAGGTCTACGCGTGCGGCCCCGGCCCCACGGGCGGCGCGCCGGCGTACGCCTGGACGTTGAAGAAGCCGGACGCGACGCTGTCAGGCGACGACGGCCGCGCCGCCGGCACGCACGGCGCCGGGCCGAGCTGGACTTCGACCGATGGCAGCTCCGTCGTAGGCAAGAAGCTCGCGCAGGCGGACGCGCCCGCGGGCGATGCCATTCCGTGGTTGCTCGTGGGCGCCGTATCGACGACCGGCGCGGGCGTCTTCTCTGGCGTGACGTACATTCAACGCATCGCCACGAGCGGCGGCAAGGCGCCCGCCTCCGGCTGCAGCGCCGAGACCGTGAACGCAGAGACGCGCGTGCCGTACGCGGCCGACTATTACTTCTTCCGCGGCGGCAAGCCCTAGCGCTCCGCAGCCGCTCATTCGAACGCGCCGGGCGCGCCCCAGAACGGGCTGTCGATCTGGCATGAGAACGTCGACCCCGACTGCTCCCTCCAGGTCATCGTTCCCTGCAATCGGGCGATGAAGGCTCGGTTTGTCTGATCGACGCGGGAGAATGTGATGGTGCCGGAGAAACCGGACACGTTTGCCCCCAGCCCACCGACACTGACTGGTCCGCCTAAGGGAGGTCCGGGCGTCAGTGGGGATGCGATCGGCTTGGTCGGGTTCTCGACGACCTGGGCGAGCGGCAGAAGGAAGTTCCACGTGATGGGATGGCCACCTGCCGCGAGCGTGCACTCGACCTCGTGTACACCGATCCTCGAACTCCCTCCGCCGGTTAGGTTCTGACCGACGAGACACGGGTTGTCGAAGGCGAGCGCGCCGACG
>DASZFV010000103.1:0-2281 GCA_035939455.1 Polyangia bacterium | reverse complement strand
ACGCCGGCTACAAGAGCCTCATCTACTACGTCAAGGACAGCGACGGCGATACGTTCGTCTTCAACGAGACCTTCCGCGACAAGAAGGCGCTCACGATCGACAAGCGAATCACGCCCAAGAAGGGCAAGGCGGTCATCTTCGACTCCGACACCTGGCACGCGAGCAGCAACCCGCGCCAGAACCAGAACCGCGTCGTGCTCAATCTGATCTTCCGGGTCAAGCCCTGAGTCGCGCCGGCCCGTGCGCGCGCGATCGCGCCGTTCACCTACAAACGGAGGCAGAGCAGGTGTGGCGCTGCGCGCACTGCAAGGTCAGCACGCACGACGTGTAGCAGGCCGTCGTCGACGGGTCGCAACGATACGGCGTGCAGTCGACGTCTGGGGCCGTCTGGCAGGCTCCTTTGCCGTCGCAACGCTTCGGGGAGACCAGCGTGGCGTTCCTGCAATTGCCCGCCGCGCACATCACGCCCGCGGGGTAGAGGGCGCAGCCCCCGGCGCCGTCGCAGAGGCCGTTCCGGCCGCAGCTCGACGCGCCGGCGTCTTTGCAAACGGCATGTGGATCGGAGCTGCCCGCGGCGACGGGCAGGCACATCCCCTGCGAGCCGGCCTGGTTGCACGTGAGGCACGCACCGGTGCAGGCCGTCGCGCAGCAGACCCCGTCCACGCAATGTCCGGAGGTGCAGTCGGTCGAGGCGACGCAGCCCGCGCCGTCGTCCTTCTTGGGCCGCGTCCCGCAGCTTCCGTTCAAACACTGCCGCCCGGTGACGCAGTCCGTGTCCATCTTGCACGTGGAGCCGCAGGCCGCCGCGGTCGCGTCGCAGGCGTAGGGCGTGCAATCGACCGGGCTGGCCGCCACGCAACGCCCCTGGCCGTCGCACGCGGACGCGGGCGTGAACGTCGGGCCCGAGCACGCCGCCACGTTGCACTCCACACCGGCCGGATGGCGCCGACAGCCGCCGCTCCCGTCACACGTCCCATCGAAGCCGCACGTCGAGGCAGGCTGGCTCGCGCACTGGGCGCTCGCGGCGCCCGAGGGCACGAGTGCGCACGTGCCCTCCTTGCCGGGGAGGTTGCAGGCCTGGCATACGGCGCCGCAGGCAGAGGCACAGCAGACGCCGTCCACGCAGAGCGTGCTCTCGCACTCGCCACCGCCGGCGCAGGTCCGACCGTTTGCCTTCGAACTGGGACTGATCACGTCACTGCCGACGCCGTCGAGCGTGGTCGCGTCGTCCGCGGCGTCCCCCACCTCGACGTCGGGCGCATCCAGAGAGCCAGCATCGTCACGGCGTGCCCCGATGAGCGCGATCGAGAGCGGCACGAGCTCGTGAAGGACCAGCATCGTCGAGTCGAATCCGGCAGCGCCCGCGACCTGGCCCTTGAGGAGAGGCATCACGGTACAGGTCGCGAGGCTGCCCGCGAGCGCGTCGGGCAGGAAGATCGACACGCTCTGCGGGCTCGGGAGCACGCCGCCCGCCGAGGCGGGGCGGGGCGTCGGCGCGAGGGCGGACCCGGCGGGCGTTGTCACCTTGATCTCGAGCTGGTCGGCTGCGACGCCGGTCATCGTGACCGTCACCGTCAGGCCGGTGATGGCCGGCGCCTTTGAGCCACAAGCGGCTGCTACGGCCGCGAGGCCGAGCAACGCGCAGCGAGCGAGCGGGGACGAGGCGCGCACGGTTGACCCATCAATTAGCACGAGCCCCGGCACGTGCGGGGCTCAATTGTCGGCGGGTCCCTCCTGAAATACGCTGGTGGCGTGCCGGGGTCACGGGGAGCGTTCGCCGCCGTCCGAATCGTCGCGCTGGCCGCGCGGCCGCTGTCGGTGCCCCTGCGCGAGCCCTTCGTCATCGCGACGGGCCGGATGGACGCGACGTGTGCCGCGCTCGTCACCGTCGTCCTCGAGGACGACACGGGACGCAGGGCCCAGGGTCTCGGCGAGGCCGCCGCGCTGCCGCCCGTGACGCACGAGGACCAACCCGACCTGCTGCGCGGCGTGGCCGCGGCGCGCGAGGTGCTCGCGGGTGAGACGCTCTCGAACCTGCGCGCCGCCGAGGCGCTCCTGGCCGCGGCCTTGCCCGAAGGGCCGGTGGCGCGCGCCGGAATCGCGAGCGCGCTCGCCGACGCGTGGGCGCGGCTCGCCGAGCTGCCTCTCCATGCTTTTCTCGGGGGGGCATACGGCGCGCCGGCGGCGCTCACGACGGACATCACGTTGCCGATCGGCGCGCCCGAATACGTCGCGGGTCTCGCGCGCGGGTACCACGACGCGGGGTTTGCCTGCTTCAAGG
>DASZFV010000102.1:0-13473 GCA_035939455.1 Polyangia bacterium | reverse complement strand
CCTCAGCCGCGCCGCCTCCGTCGCGCTCGTGGGCCTGCTCGCGGGCGCGGGTTGCGTCCACGCGCCGCCCGTGGCGCGTCCCTACCCGGCGCCGACCGCCGAAGCGCTCGCTGGATTGCTCGCGGCGCGCGCGACCACCGTGCGGGCGCTGAACGCCCGCGCGCGCGCCACGAGCTGGCTCGGCGGCGAGCGCGTGCGCGCGACCGTGCTCATGCTCGTCGCGCGCGACGGCCACCTGCGCTTCGAGGCCGAGGTGAGCCTGCAGGGCACCGTCGCGACGCTCGCCACTGACGGTCAGACCTTCGCCCTCTTGGACGCGCGCAAGAACGAGCTCTCGCGCGGTCCAGCTTGCCCCGCGAACGTCGCCTCGATCGTGCGTATCCCGCTCGGCCCGGCCGAGGTCGCGGCCATCATCCTGGGCGACGTCCGGCCTCCACCCGAGGCCAGCGTGGCCCCGACGGTGATGTGGGACGCCGCGCGCGGCGCCGACGTGCTCGAGCTCGTCGCGCCCGCCGAGACGCTGCGCGTGTTCTTCGCGCGGCATGGCGCCGCTGTCGACATCGTGGGCGCCGAGGCCCTCGCCGCAGGAAAGCGCCTTTGGCGGACCTCCAACGAAGACTTCGAGGTCTCGGGCTCGACGCGTCTGGCGACGACGATCCGCTTCGCCGAAGGTCAGGGCTCGTACGATGATGGCGTCGAGATCAAGCTCAAGGACTTCCGGCTCGACGAACCGTCTCCAGACGGAGCCTTCGTTCTCACGGCGCCCCCCGGCGCGGCCGTCAAGAACGTCGGCTGCGGCGGGTGACGTCGCCGCGGCCGATGGCAATCTTGCGCGGCCGTGGTTGTGTCTAGGAGCGATCCTCGGCCGGTTTCTTGGGCACGAACCAGACGAGCACGAGCGCGGGCCAGCCCGCGACGAACGCCAGCGTGAAGAAGATCGGGTGCCCGAAGTGCTGGTTGAGGGGTCCCGAGAGATAGCCCGACAGCGTGCTCCCCAGCGACACCACGGCCGTGGCGAACGCGTAGTGCGACGCGGAGAACAGGCCCCGGGAGCGCTGAATGAGAAAGACGACGTGCGCCGACGCACCGATGCCCGAGACGAGCTGCTCGACGAGCACGATGGCGATGACGCCGCCGAACCTCGGCTTGATGACAGCTATGGCGATGTAAAGAGGGATTGCGAGGTTCTGCAGGTAGAGGATGGGGCCGAGCGTCCGCGCGAGGGAGCGACGCGCGATGAGGCCGCCGCCCACGATCGACCCGACGATGAACACGAACGTGCCGAGACCGTTGAGGAGGCCGCGGTGGGCCGTGTCGACGCCGATGTCACGCAGGAGGGGCTTCGACATGGCGAACATCATGATGTCGCCCAGGCGGTAGAAGAACATGAACGCCAGGACGACGGCCGCCTGCGGCTGCGCGAGGAACGACCGGTACGCGGCCCAGAACGCCGCCGCCTTTGCGCCGGGCTTCCCGGGCTCGCCGCCCGCGGGCGCGCGGCCAGCGGGGCGCGGGAGGAGGGCGGCATTGAGGAGCGCCGTCGCCAGCATCAGGAGTCCAGCGGCGCTAAAGCCCAGCACCCAGCTCGTGCGCCCCGCGAGGTAAACGAGCGCCGACGACCCCACGATCATGGCGACGCGGAAGGCGGCCGTGCGAACGCCCGAGTAGAGCGCCTGGTCGCGGTCTTCGAGCGCATGGATATAGAAGCCGTCGCAGGCGATGTCGTGCGTCGCGTGCACGACGGCCAGCAGGCTCGCGACGACCCAGAAGAGCGCGAAGCCGGTTGCCGCCGATGCCGCCGCGACGGCCACCATGCCGCCCGCGAGCACGACCTGCGTCGCGATAACCCAGGAGCGCTTGCTCCCGAACAAGTCGACCACCGGGCTCCAGAGAAACTTGAAGGTGACGGCGAGGTGGAAGAGCGACGTCGCCCCGATCTGCGTGTTCGACGCCTTGGTCGCCGTGAGAAACTCGGTGGCCATCTGGTGGAGGAAGCTCCATGGCAGGCCCTCGCCGAAGTTGGCGGTCGAGACCCATGCCAGGGCGCGTCTCGACCGCTTGGGCGCGGGCTCCATCGCCGCATCGTCCCTCGCCGCCCCGCGAGCCGCCAATTTTGCCTGGACGCCCGCTGCGGGCATTGACTCCCGCCATGCGCGCTGGGAGACTCCGCCGTCCTGAAACGACCGCCCCAAGACTTTTCAAGGAGTGCTGCGATGTCCGAGTATCTCTTCACCTCCGAGAGCGTCACCGAAGGCCACCCCGACAAGCTGTGCGATCAGGTCTCGGACGGGATCCTCGACGCGCTCCTCGCGGGCGACAAGACCTCGCGCGTGGCGTGCGAGACGCTCACGAAGACGGGCTTCGTCATGGTGGCCGGCGAGGTGACGTCGGCGGCGCGCATCGACATCCCGAAGATCGTGCGCGGCGTCGTCAAGGAGATCGGTTACAGCGGCTCGAACATGGGCTTCGACTGGGAGACCTGCGGCATCATGGTCGCCCTCGAGCAGCAATCGCCCGACATCGCGCAGGGCGTGGACGGCAAGGGCGTCTACTCGAAGGACGAACAGGGCGCCGGCGACCAGGGCATGATGTTTGGATTCGCGTGCGACGATACGCCCGAGCTCATGCCGCTGCCCATTCAGACGGCGCACCGTATGGCCAAGCGCCTGGCCGAGGTGCGCAAGAAGGGCACGCTCGACTTCCTGCGCCCCGACGGCAAGACGCAGGTCAGCGTGCGCTACTCGTCCGACGATCGCGCGCTCGGCATCGACGCCGTCGTCCTGTCGACCCAGCACAGCGAGGACGTCAAGTACAAGACGCTCAAAGAGGCCGTCATGGAGGAGGTCGTCAAGCCAATCCTCCCCGCGAAGATGGTCCTGCCGAAGACGAAGTACTTCATCAACCCGACGGGGCGCTTCGTCGTGGGCGGCCCCATGGGCGACTCGGGCCTCACGGGCCGCAAGATCATCGTCGACACGTACGGCGGCATGGGGCGCCACGGCGGCGGCGCATTCTCGGGGAAGGACCCGTCGAAGGTCGATCGTTCGGCTTGCTACTACGCGCGCTACATCGCCAAGAACGTCGTGGCCGCGGGCCTCGCGCGCCGCTGCGAGGTGCAGGTCGCCTACGCCATCGGCGTCGCCGAGCCTGTGTCGCTGCTCGTTCACACCTTCGGCACCGGCAAGATCGACGAGGATCGCTTGGCCGAGATCGTGCGAGCGAACTTCGACTGCCGCCCGGGCGTCCTCGTGCGCGAGCTGAACCTGCTCCGGCCCATCTACCAGAAGACGGCCGCCTACGGCCACTTCGGCCGCGAGGAGCCCGAGTTCTCGTGGGAGAAGACCAACAAGGCCGACGCGCTCAAGTCCGCCGCCAAGAAGTACTACCCCGTCGGCGACGGCGCGAAGACGCCCGCCGCCAAGCCCCAAAAGCGCAACGCCAACGGCCTCGAGGCGTAGGGGACCACCGGCCGGCGTCGGCCCCGAGCACGTCGACGAAGAATTTTCTTCCCCCTCTCCCGCTTGCGGGAAAGGGGCGGGGAGAGGGCAGGCAGTGACGTTCGACTCACGCGACCCTCGCTACCTCGCGACCGTCGACCGCCTCCTGCGCGCGCAAGCCTGGCGCGAGCGCGGCGCCGCCGAGCTCTTCGAGGCGGCGCCGCCCCTCGTTCCCCCCGGACGCTGGCGAAAGATCGTCGAGCGTCACGTCGGCGAAGAGCGCGCGCACTACGCGCGCGTCGCCGCCGTGTGGTCGGCCACGTTCGGCCGACCGCCCGCCGAGCTCGACGCCTGGGTGACGGCGCGGCTCGCCGAACAGCCTCTGCCGCGCGTCCAGAGCTGGCTCGAGCTCGCCTTAGCCCAGTTCCTCTTCGACCGCGCGGGCCGATGGCAAATCTCCGAATACTTGGCATCGACTTTTCTCCCGTACCGCGCGCTCGCCCGCGCGATCGTCGCCGAGGAGCGCGGCCACGAGGAGCTCGGCGCGCGCCTCGTCGTCGAGCTCTGCGCTGCGCCGGACGTCGACCGCGCAGCCGCTCGAGCCGCGTTCGATCGCTGGCTCGCGATCGCGCTTCGCTCCTTCGGCCGGCCCGGGGGCGCCGGCAACGCATTCGCGATCGCCGCGGGGCTCAAGACGCGCGATTCGGCGGAGGTGACGCGCGACTTTCTCGCCGACGTCGCACCCACGGCCACCGCCGCCGGCTTCGTCCTCAACTGCTGACCGCCCGCGGGAGGCCCGTCGGGCGTTCCGATTTTCGTGTAACGTCGCTTCGGACCGCCCGCGCGCCAGCAGGGAAAGGCCCGTGAGCGACGACGACGATCCCGATCATTTTCCCCAACACCGTCTGACGATGGTGCTGGCATTCGCCGCGGTGTACGTCATCTGGGGCTCGACGTACCTCGCCATTCGCGTCGGCGTGCGCTCGGTGCCGCCGCTGCTCTTGAGCGGTTGCCGCTTCGTGGGCGCGGGCGGGCTGCTCTACGGCTTCCTGCGGGCGCGCGGCACGCGCGCGCCAACGGCCGCCGAGTGGGGACACGCCGCCATCGCGGGCCTGCTCATGCTGACGGCCGGCAACGGGCTCGTCACCTGGGCGGAGAAGCAGGTGCCGTCGAACCTGACGGCGCTCCTCGTGGCGGCCGTGCCGCTCGACATGGCGCTGCTCGACTGGGCGCGCCCGGGCGGGACGCCGCCCACGCGGCGCGTGTTCGTGGGCGTCGCGATCGGCGTCGCCGGCATGAGCCTGCTCGTCTCCGGCGGGCGCCAATCGTCGCAGGAGACGAGCCTGATCGCTATCGGCGCCATCCTGCTCTCTGGCGTGTGCTGGTCCGCGGGCAGCCTCTACGCCCGGTACGGCGCGCTGCACTGGCACCCCGTCATGGCGGCAGCCCAGCAGATGCTCGCAGGTGGGACCGTCATGCTGCTGCTGGCCGTGTTGCGCGGCGATCCGCGCGCCGTGATCACGAGGGGCGTGTCGACCGAGAGCGCGCTCGCGCTCGTCTATCTGACGCTGTTCGGATCGTGCGTGGCGTTCAGCGCCTTCGGGTGGCTGATCAAGGCGACGACGCCGGCGCGTCTGTCGACCGTCGCCTACGTCAACCCCGTCGTGGCCCTCGTGCTCGGGTGGGCGTTGCTCGACGAACGCCTCGGTGCGCGCGCCCTGGCGGGCGCGGCGCTGATCGTCTGCGCCGTGCTCGTCATGACCGTGCCCACGACGACGCGAACGCGCGCGCGATGACTCTATCGCTTGGGCTCGGACGGAGGCGGCGATGTCTTCGCCGGCGCGCCCGGATTGGTCGGCGCCGCCTTCAGCGGCGCGGGCGGCTGGACCGCGGGGGGCCGCGGGGCCGGCGCGCCGGCGGCCGCGGGAGCCGCCGTCGGATCGGCCGTCGCCTCTTCCTTGGCGCGCGCCTTCTGCTCCTGACGAAGGACGGCGTCGACGGGATCCTCGGCCGACGGCGCCTCGCCCTCGACGGCCTCGCCCTCGGTCGCCGAGACCTCCTCGCCCGCCTCGATGTCGACGGGGAGCGGCGCTCCGGGCAGGCCTTCACCGGGCCGGCCACCCAAGCCCTCCGCCTCGCGCACGTAGCGCATCATGGCGTTGACGCAGCTGACCTGCGCGCCGCGCACGGCGCCCAGACTGTGTCGCCCGCGCAGCCCCTGCACGAGGATCGAGAAGGCGAGCACCTCCGGCCCGTCGCCCACGAGCCCGGACAGGCACGACTTGCCGGCGAGCGTGCCCGTCTTGGCGCGCACGCGGCGCGCCGCCAGCGTGCCCTTGAAGCGGTTGCGCGTCGTGCCGTCGATGCCTCCCACGGAGAGCGACTGCAGGAGCTCCGGCCCGACGCGCGGATCGAGGTAGAGCGCGCGCAGCAGGTCCGCCATGCCGTCGGCCGTGATGCGGTTCGCGTGACCGAGCCCCGAGCCGTTGCGCGGCACGTAGCTGCCGGGCGGCAGCCCCAGCTCGCCGATGACCTCGCGCAGGACGCGAAGGCCCTTCTCGGTCGTGGGCGCGCCACCCAAGACCTCGGCGCCCGCCGTCTCGAGCACGCGCTCAGCGTGATCATTGTCGGAGTCCTTGTTGATCCGGCGCAGCAGCACCACGAGCGGCGCCGATTCATGCCGCGCGAGCAGCGTCGCCATTGGCGCGCGATTGGCGCGCGGCGCCGGCGTCACGCCGACGCGCGACGGATCGCGCACGGCGATCCCGGCGGCCTCGAGCGCCGCGCGCAGGAGGACGGCGCTGTAGAGCGCCTGCTGTGGCACGCGGCGACGAAAGACGAGCCCGCGATGCCCGAGCGCGATGCGGCCCGCGATCTCCACCTGAATGCGCGCGCCCGACACCGACAGCCGCGCGCTGACGCGCGTCCTGCCCCCGGCCTTCGTGCGCGCCGCGTTCCGGATCGCGAACGACGGGCCGGACGGGGTCGTCGTGACGTCGGCGGGCCAGCCTGCGGAGGCACCCGCGCGCACGCGGATCGACATGAGCCCGTGATTGACGACGAGCGGCGCGCGCGGCGAGACGCGCTGCGGCGCCTCACCCGTGTCGTCGGCGCGCGGGGCGTCGGCCGTCGGATCGTCGTCGGCCGCGGGCACCTCGCTGCCGATGCGCCGCGGATCCGCGACGATCGCGCCGTCGATGCGCCTCGCTCCCGTTTGCACGAGCCGCATGGCCATCGTCGCGAGATCTCCGCTCGTCACGGTGGGATCGCCGCTGCCGCGCAAGAAGATGTCGCCCGCGACGACGCCGTCGCCATCGGGCTCGGGTCCGGCGAGCTCGGTGCGGAAGCGCCAGTCCGCGCCGAGGCGCATCAGCGCCGTCGTCGTCGCGAGCACCTTCTGGTTCGACGCCGGGTCCATGAGCGCCGTGCCACGCTTCTCGAAAAGAAGGCGGCCCGTGCGCACCTCCATGACGCGGATGCCGACGTGTGTCCGTCGCAGCGCGCTCTCGGCGAGGATCTCGCGCAGCGCGGCCTGCACGCGCACCGTGCGCTCGCGATCGGCGTCGCCCTCGGGCGGCACGGGGGCGACCTCATCGACGCTCGCAGCCCCTGGACCTCGGTTGTCGGCGGAGGCGGAGGCGACGCGGGGCGAGACGGATGGCGTCGCGGCGAAGGCCGAGGCCGCCCAAACGACCGTGAAGCCCACAGATGCGACAAGCCCCCTCACGGCTTCCCGACGCAGCGGAAACCCAGATCCGCGTCGCGGTGCTCGGGCGCCCAGGCGTTGCGATTGGCGGCGCGCGGGCCCACGAAGTAGCTGCAGCAAGAGCCGCCGCGCACGACGCGCCGGGCGGGATCGTCCTCGTACTTGTCGGCGACCCACTCCCACACGTTGCCGCCGAGATCGAGCGCGCCGTAGGCGCTCGCGCCCGTCGGATAGCTGCCGACGCGCACGGGCCGCCCCGGGTTCTTGCCGGCGCACGGTCCTTCGCCCTCGAAGTTGCCCCAGTTCGCGCGCGCGCAGTCGAGCGTGTCGCCCCAGGGATACTCGCGCCCGTCCGTGCCGCGCGCCGCCTTCTCCCACTCGGCCTCGGTCGGCAGGCGCCCGCCCGCGAAGCGACAGTAGGCCTGCGCGTCGGCCCACGAGACGCCCGTCACGGGCAGCTCGCCGTCCGCTTGAACGTCGCCGGCGGCGGGCGCCGGCAGGGGCTTGCAGCGGTGCACCGCCACGCACGCGGCGTAGCGCCCGCGCGTGACCTCCGTGCGATCGATCGCGAAGGCCTTGACGACGACCGTCCGCTCGGGGCGCTCATCCTCGTCGCCCTTCGTCGAGCCCTGCCTGGACGGGCCGGCCGGCACGACGACGCGATCGGCGCGGCCTGCCCGCCCGGCAGCGGCGAAGCCCGTCATGCCGACGGCCCCAACCAGGGCACAGGCGGCGAGCCCCCCCAAGACGGGCCCGAGGCGCCGGCCGGAGGCGCGCCCGCCGCTCACGCGCGCTCTCCCTCGACGAGGGTCAGCTTGCGCTCGCGCGGCCACGCCTTGATGTCGGCCTCGCGGCGCAGCGCCGTGCTCTGCGACTTCTTGCGCTCGGTGTGGACGAGCAGGACCGGACGGCGCGAGCGCGTGTACCGCGCGCCGCGCCCCGCGTTGTGCGCCGCGACGCGGGCCGGGACATCCGTGCTGATCCCCGTGTAGAGTGACCCGTCCGCGCAGCGAACGACGTACACGAACCAACGCGCCATCGAACGACAATGATAGTCCACGACGCAAATTCCCGTCCCCCTTCCCGCTGCGGCGTAGGGAGCGCGCCGTGAACGATGAGGTCGAGTGCCCGTTCTGCGGCGAGCCGGGCGAGGTGGCGGCGGACTACGACCCCTCCGAGCCGGGCGAGCAGGTCTTCGTGCAAGACTGCGCCGTCTGCTGTCGCCCCTGGACCGTGACCGTCCGCGTGAGCCACGAGGGCGACGTGACCTTCGACGTCGGTCGCGGCTGACGTCGATGGCTCGTGACGGGCGGGCGCCTCCGCCTCGGGCTCAGCCCGCTTCGGCGAGGCGGGCGATCAGCGTGCGCGCCTGCTCGGCCCAGGCCGAGCCCGCCGAGATCGGCGTCGCGCCGTCGTGCTCGAGCGAGAGGTACTGTTCGAGGTGCGCGCGCGCCTGCGCGCGGCCGCCCAGGCGCTCGAGCGCGACGGCCAGATTGTAGTGACCGTCGGCGAAGTCGGGCGCGATCTGCAAGACGCGGCGGAACTCGGCGACGGCGAGCTCGAGATCGCCCCCCTCGAGGATGAGGTTCGCGAGGTTGAAGCGCGCCTCGACCTGATCGGGATCGAGTGCGAGCGCGCGCTCGAAGGCGGCGCGCGCCCCCGTGGCGTCGCCGCGGCGGTGCGCGATGCCACCCAGGTTTGTGTGCGCGGCTGCCAGGCCCGGGTCGAGCGCGAGCGCCTGCCGGTAGCAGGACTCGGCGCGCGCGTCCGCCTCGGTGTTCCCGGCGGCCTCGCGCAGCGTCCCCTCGGCGAACCAGTCATAGGCCGTGCGCCGGGCGCCGGACTCGCCCTCGGGCGCCTTGGGGCGCACCTCCCCGATCTGTAGCGCCGACGTCCGCAGCTCGGCCAGACCGAAGTCGAAGACCTTCTGACCCGTTGTCTCGTAAGCGGCGCCGTCATCGACGACGACCAGACGATCGCCGTTGAACGCGACGCGGATGCGATCGAGCGGCCGATCGACATGCGGCAGCGAGGCGCGCACGGCGTCGAGCGCCTTGCGGATCTCGCCCGCCTTGAAGCCTCGATCGACGAGCTCCTTGGCGGCCTTCATGCTCACGAGATCCTGGAACGTGAACACGGGCTTGCCCGCGCGTCGCGCCGAGGGGCCGACGAAGCCCGTCTGGGCCCAGTAGCGCAGCTTGCTCTCGGCGATGTCGAGGATCTTGGCGGCGCCCGCGAAGGTGTACGTGGCTTCCTCCATGTCGCCCCTCAGAAGGTCGCTTCGATGTCGACGTCGATGAAGACCTTGGCGCCCTGGGCGCGGATCGCGACGTGCGTGCTCACCTCGCGTGGCGCGGCGCCCGAGACGCGTGTGGCCTCGCCCTTCGCCAGCTCCTGCACGCGCTTGCCCACCGAGGCATCGCTCTCGAGGAGCGCGGCCAGGCGCACCGCCGTCGCGGCGTCGCACGCGTCACGGATGACGACGGAGAGGGCCGGCAGATCGAACGTCAGCATGGTCGAGCCGAAGTAGGCGTCGCGGCCACCGCGCTGCGAGAGCTGCCCCTCGGAGATCACCTCGGCGCGCGCGAACAAAAGGTCGAGCGCCGCGCGCGCCGGCCGCTCGCGCACCTCGCGCTCGAAGAGGCCAATGCGCGTCGCGCGCGCCATGGGCCGCCGTGCCGCCAAGGGAGGCGCCGCCGCCCCCGCCTCGGCTCCGCCAGGCAAGGGCGTTCCTGAACGCTTGGTCTTCGACATGGCGGCGCTTGCGAGGTTCGACGTGGCGAGGTTCGCGGGCAAGGAGAGCGGATCGTATCAATCCTGCGCGCCCACCGCAAAAACCGGCGGAATCATCGGGAATCCGCCCGATTCGCCGCGGCCATTCATGTTACCGTGGGCCATGGCCCAGGGGCTCGAGCTCGCGAAGTTTCCGGTGCTCGTCGTCGACGACGAGCAGGACAACCTCGACGCGATCCGGTTCAACTTCGGCAAGAGCTTCCAGCTGCTGCTCGCCGGGAGCGGTGAGGAGGCGCTCGCGCTCGCGCGCCAGCACGAGGTGGCCGTCATCGTCACCGATCAGCGCATGCCGCGCATGACGGGGCTCGAGCTGCTCAAGGCGGCGCGCGAGCTGCGCCCCGACGCCGTCGGCATCATCGTGACGGCCTTCACCGACGTCGACGTCCTCATCGAGGCCATCAACCTCGGCCGCATCTATCGATATGTCACCAAGCCCTGGGACTCGAAGGAGCTGCGCGGCATCCTCGCGCACGCCATCGAGCGCTTCGCGATCCTGCGCGAGAACCGCCGGCTGCAAGAGCAGCTGTCGCAATACCTCGGCATGCTGTCGACCGAGGCGCACGGCGAGTTCAACTTCGGCGCCATCGTGGGCGATTCTCCGGCGCTGCGCGAAGTCCTCGCGCGCGTCGAGCAGGTCGCACAGACGGCGTCGACCGTCCTCCTGCGCGGCGAGACCGGCACGGGCAAGGAGATGGTGGCCCGCGCCATCCACATCAACAGCGCGCGCGAGAGCAAGCCGTTCGTCAAGGTCAACTGCGCGGCGCTCGCGACGGGCGTGCTCGAGTCGGAGCTCTTCGGCCACGAGAAGGGCGCCTTCACGGGCGCCGTGGCGCGCCGCCTCGGCCGCTTCGAGCTCGCCGACGGCGGCAGGCTCTTCCTCGACGAGGTGGGCGACCTGCCGCTCGACGTGCAGGTCAAGCTCTTGCGCGTGCTGCAAGAGCGCGAGTTCGAGCGCGTGGGCGGCGCCGAGACGATCAAGGTCGACGTACGCGTCGTCTCGGCGACGCACCGCGATCTCGAGAAGCAGATCGCCGACGGCGCTTTTCGCGAGGACCTGTACTACCGCCTCAACGTGTTCCCGATAACGCTGCCGCCGCTGCGCCAGCGCCCGAGCGACATCGCGCTGCTCGCCGAGCACTTCATCCAGAAGTACGCGCGCACGGCCGGCAAGACCATCCGCGGGCTCGACGCGGGCGCCGTCGCGGCGCTCTCGAGCTACGGTTGGCCCGGCAACGTGCGCGAGCTCGAGAACGTCGTCGAGCGCGCGCTCATCCTTGCGCGCGGCGCCGAGCTCACGGCGGCCGACCTCGAGTTCACGCGGCGGCCCACGCCCCCTGGCGCGGCCGAGGCCGCCGCTGCGCCGCGCGCGGGCGACGGCGCGCGCCCGCTACAGGAGCGCCTCCAGGAGCAGGAGCGCGCGGCCATCGTCTCCGCCATCGACCTGGCGCACGGCAACATCGCGCACGCGGCGCGCGCCCTCGGCATCAACCGTTCGACGTTGTACTACCGCTTGCGCAAGCACGGGCTCGAGCACCTGCTGCCGCTCAAGGAGGCCGCGTCCTCGGGCGAGGGCGGCGCGAGCGGCGGTGCGGTGCCAGAATAGACGCATGAAGTTCCTCTTCGTCATGGACCCGATGGCCCGCCTGCAGATCGCGGGCGACTCGACTTTCGCGATCATGCTGGCGGCCCAGGCCCGCAAGCACGAGATCTGGTTCTGCGAGCCGCGCCACCTCTCGCTCGAGCACGCCGACGCCGTCGCGCGCGCCTGGCCCGTCACCGTGCGCCGCGTGCCCGGCGACCACTACCTGCTCGGCCCGCAGAACAGCGTCCCCCTGCGCAGCTGTCAGGCGGTCTTCATGCGCAAGGATCCGCCGTTCGACCTCGACTACTACTTCGCGACGCTCATGCTCGAGCGCGCGCGCGGTCAGACGCTCATCATCAACGACCCGCGCGGATTGCGCGAGCAGAACGAGAAGCTGGCCGTGCTCGAGTACCCCGATCTCTGTCCGCCGTCGATCGTGACGCGCGAGACGGCGCAGCTGCGCGCCTTCCTCGCCGAGCAGGCGGGCGAGATGGTCGTCAAGCCGCTCGACGCCTCGGGCGGCTTCGGCGTGTTTCACGTGCGCAAGGGTGACCCGAACACGGGCGCCATCCTCGAGCAGGCCACCAACCTCGGCCGCCGCTGGACGATGGCGCAGAAGTACCTCCCCGAGGTGCGGCAAGGCGACAAGCGCATCCTGCTCGTCGACGGCGAGCCGCTCTGCGCCGTGCTGCGCGTCCCCGCGGCCGACGACGCGCGCGGGAACCTGCACGTCGGCGCCAAGCCGGCGGCCACGACGCTCAACGATCGCGATCAGAAGATCGTGACGACGCTCGGCCCGCGCCTGCGCGAGCGCGGCCACTTCTTCGTGGGGCTCGACGTCATCGGCGGCTGGCTCACGGAGATCAATGTCACGAGCCCGACGGGCATCATGGAGGCGAACGCCCTCTACGGCGATGGCTACGAGACGCGCGTCGTCGAGAAGCTCGAAGAGAAGATCGCCAAGCTCGCCGTCCTCGGAGCTCCCGCGGAGAGATGATCGGAGGGCGCGTGCGGTCGCTGGCCGGCGTCGCCGTGCTCGCGGCGACCTCGGCGCTCGCGCGTCCCGCGGACGCCGCCGGGGAATCGCCCGAGCTCGCGGCCCGGCCCGAGCCGAAAACGCTCGAGACGTACCCGCTCGTGCTCGTCTTCCAAGGCGACGCCGTCGTGGACGCTGCGCCGAGCGGCCCCGCGGCCAGCGACGATCCCCCGCGCGCCGGCTCGGAGCTGCGCTTCCGCCGCCTCCGCGTCGGCGAGGACCTCGGGCGCGGCGCCTGGCGGGCGCGCGCGCTCCTCGAGGCCTCGGGCCGCGACGCCGTCTTCGCGCCCGTCGAGGGCGGCCGCCTTCCGACGGCCGGCTTCGTGCGCGTCACGGAGGCCTTCGCCGCCTGGCGGCCGCGCCGCGCGTTCGCGCTCGAGCTCGGCGCGCAGCGCGTCCCCTTTTCGCTCTCGCGCCAGGTCGACGAGGTCGACCTGCGCTTGCCCGAGCGGGCGCAAGCGCTCGTCGCGCTCGCCCCCGACTACCGTACGGGGTTCGCCCTCGCGAGCGACCTCGGCCTGCTCGATCTCCACGTGACCGGGATGAGCGCCGACAGGAGCGTCGACGACCGCCTGTTCACGAGCGGATATTTTGGCGCCCTGCGTCTGTCCGCCGATCCGATCGGCCCCGTGGGTACGACGCCCTGGCGACGACGCGCCGACGATCCCTGGTATGGCTGGTGGCGCTTCTCGGGCGGCGTCTCGGTGCTCTACGGCACGCTGCTCGCGCCGCGCACGCTCGCTTTCGGCGGCGACGCCCAGGTCCAGTGGCGGCCCCTGACGGTCACGGGCGAGTACGTCGGCCAGCACGTCGCCGGGGGAAAGGCCGCCTCGACGTCTCAGGGCGCCGTCGTCGAGCCGGGCGTCTTCCTCGCGAGCGAGCGCTTCGAGCTCGTCCTGCGCGGCGCCTGGTACCGGCA
>DASZFV010000101.1:0-6270 GCA_035939455.1 Polyangia bacterium | reverse complement strand
GGACACGGCCGCGCCGCGGGGACGGGGGTGCGGCGGGGCGGGCGTCCGCGCGAGCAGGACGGCCGCCACGGCGATGAGTGAGGAGCCCATGCTCAGTTGCTCGTCCTGAGCTTCACGACGTGGGCCAGGCGCTGGCCGGCCCGCACGGTGACGCGCTCCGAGGTGAAGACGTCGCCGGAGTCGATCGCGATCTCGATCTCCTTGCTGCCCTCGTCTTCGGCGAAGAATGGCACGTCGACCTCTTCGCCGGCGCGCGCGATCGTTCCGGCGCCGGCGCGGTTGGGGTCGCGCACCATGATGCGCGTGCCGCGCGCCACGTCGGGCTCAGTCGTGATGCGCAGGGCGGCTGGCCGCCACTTGAGGCGGCGCGCTATGATGTCGTCGGGCGGCAGCGGCCGATCGGGACCGACCTCGACGCGCTCGACGAAGCAACAGCCCGCCGGGCTGCGGAACTCCACGACGTGGCGCTCGGCCCAGGGGACCGTGAGCGTTCTATGGTCCGTGTCGTAGGCGAACTGCTTCTTGCCGTCCAAATAGACGTCGACGTTTTGGGGTGTTGGACCCAATCCAAAGGTGCGGGTTGCTTCACTCCCCCGCGCCGCTTCGCGCATCCCCGCATGGGATCCCGTGGAGTGGCGCTTCAGGTCCTCGCCGCGCAGCTTCGGCAGGACGGCGCGGTCTGGCTCCGGCCGAGCTGGAGCTGCGACCGCTGCTGGTTGATGCCTCGCGACGGGCAGCACGCCTGTTGGCGCGCGCGCCGCGCCCCGCCGCGCGTGCTCCGCGAGCCGGCCGAGCCCCAGCAGCGCGACGACGAGCACGCCTGCGGCGCCCGCCACAACAGCCGCCCTGCGGGCCCGCGCGCGCCCCTCGAGCCGCCGCAGCGCCGCGAGCACTGACGCGTTCGCGGGGTCGAACGCCAGCACGCGGCTCCAGGCCTCGATGGCCTTGCCCTTGCGGCCGGCGCGCAGCGCCGCCTCGGCCGTGGCCGAGAGGGCGGCGGCCATGCGCGCCGGCAGGGCGGCCTCGTAGGCGCCCGGTTCGGCGAAGAACGTGCGCAGCTCGGCCTTGACGTCGAAGAGCCCGGCCTCGGCGAGGTGCTCGCGGAGATCCGCCGTGAGGCGGTCGACGGCGGCGTAGCGGTCGTCGGGCCGCCGGGCGAGCGCCCGCCCGATGAAGCGCGCGAGCCCGTCGGAGACGCGCCGGTTGACCGAGCGCGGATCGGGGAACTTGCCCTCGACGATGCGCCGCAAGACCTCGTGCGGGTTCTTGCCCGCGAAGGGCAAGCTGCCCGTGGCGAGCTGATAGAGCATGATGCCCACTGCGAAGACGTCCGTCCGGAAGTCGAGCGGCTTGCCCTCGATGAGCTCGGGCGCCATGTAGGCCGGCGAGCCGAGGAGCTGGCCAGTGACCGTCATGCGCTGCAGATCGATGACCTGAGCGATGCCGAAGTCCATCAGCTTGAGCACGCCGTCCTTGCGGATCATGACGTTCTCAGGCTTGACGTCGCGGTGGATGATGCCCGCGGCGTGCGCGTGCGAGAGCGCGCCGCAGATCTCGACGGCGACCAGCGCCGCGAGCTCCGGGTACTCGAACGGCCGCGCGGCCAGCAGCTCCTTGAGCGTCTGGCCGTCGATGAACTCGGTGACGATGTACGAACTCGGCGAGTCGAGCCCCGAGTAATCGAAGATCTCGAGTATGTTTTCGTGGTGCAGCTTGGCGACCGACTGGGCCTCGCGCTCGAGGCGTGCCTTTGACTCGGGCTCGGAGGCGAGGTGCTGGTGGAGGATCTTGATGGCGACCTCGCGCTTCAAGGTCTCGTCGATCGCTCGATACACGACCGCCATGCCTCCCTGGCCGACCTCGCAGAGGAGCCGATAGCGCTCGGGGATCTTGGCCTGCTCCATGGTCTGAATGTCCGACTGGCGACCGGCGTCATGCCATGACGAACGTGTCATAGGGCCAAGCTAAGGACCGCATATTACGTGGTCTTACGGGCGGCCAGCAAGCCCCCCCAGGGTGCCCCGGATGTCACGTCAGGGAACGAAAATCTTCCCGAAAGATTGTGCGACTTCTGCGGCGCCTCGCCGTCAAGCCGACGAGGCGCCGCTCCCCGCTCCCTGAGGGTGGGCGAGGAAATAGGGGAGCGCCTCGGCCATGAGGTCCAAATCCGGGTCGAGCTGCTTGCCGATGCCCTCCGTGACGGCGATCGCGATGTTGACGATCGTGAACGTCGGATTCACGCGCACGCGGTGGCGGCGGAGGATGCCGAGCATGTCGAAGAGCACCTTGCCCACATGGACCTCACCCATGCGCTGGCCCCAGTAGCGGCCGACGAACTCGATGATGGCCGACCGGTAGCGTTCGAAGGCCGCCCGCTCGGCGGGCGTGCCGGTCTTGGCGACGTCCGGGCTGGCGTTCGCGGACATCTCGTACATGAGGTGCGCCACGGTGTCGCCGTCGCGCTGGGCCCAGGCGGCGAAGAACTTCGTGAAGCCGCGGCGGTGCGGCTCGTCGAGCTCACCAACGAGCCCGAGGTCGAGCAGCGCGATCTTGTCGTCCGGCGTGATGAGGATGTTGCCCGGGTGCAGGTCGGCGTGCACGAAGCCGTCCTCGAAGATCATCTTCAGGAGCACCTGCAGCCCGAGGCGCGCGACGCGCTTCGGATCGGAGCGCGTCTGCCGCGTCGTGAGGATCTTCGTGCCCTCGATGAACGACATCGTGAGGATGCGCTCGCTCGAGAGGGCCTCGATGACCTCGGGGAACACGACCATGGGCTCGGCGCGGAAGTTCTCTCGAAACCGGCGGTTGTTGCGGGCCTCGACCCGGAAGTCGAGCTGCGCGAAGATCGCGCGCCCGAACTCTTCGACGGTTGCGAGGGGCGCGAGGGTCGCGATCGAGGGAATGGCGTTGAGCACGCGCGCGCCGATGCGCATGACAGCGAGGTCGAACGTGCAGAGCTCGACGACGTCGGGGCGGCGCACCTTGACGGCGACGAGGCGGCCGTCCGGCAGGCGCGCCTTGTGGACTTGAGAGACCGACGCCGAGGCGAGGGGGACGGGCGCGAACTCGGGGAACAGCGTCGAGACGGCGCGCCCGAGATCGTGCTCGATCGTGCGCAACACCGCGGGCAGGGGGAAGGGACCCACGTCGTCCTGGAGGTGCTGCAGGGCGCGCGAGACGTAGTCCGGGATCAAGTCGGGGCGCGTGCTCATGATCTGCCCCACCTTGATGAAAGTGGCGCCGAGCTCGCGGAAGAGATCGAGGACGACCCGACCGAACCAGTCGCTGCGCCGCGCCTTCCCCGAGAAGCGCAAGCCGAGCGCGAGCCACCCCACCCAGAACCGCACCCAGTGCTTGCCCACGAGCCACGCTATGCGCGCGGCGCGTGCGGCGAGGCGCGTCCGGGACCGGGACTTAGCGGGCATCCTCGGAATTTTATACTATGTGCGGATGGGCGCCCCTCCCCGGCCTGCCGTGACGAGTCCCCTTCGCGAAGACGAGCCCGCCACGGCCGTCGACATGTGGAAGCGGCGCGTTGCCGCCATGCCCGAGCGGGTCGCCTTTCGGCACTGGAGCCCCGCGGCGGGCCGCTGGGTGGCCTTGACCTGGAAGGAGGCGGATGCGACCGCCCGGGAGATCGCGGGCGGCTTGGTCGCGCGCGGCGTCGTTCCGGGCGATCGGGTGTGCGTGCTCGCCCAGACGAACCTCGAGTGGATCCTGTCAGACGTCGGCATCTTGCTCGCGGGGGGCGTCACGGTGCCGATTTACCCGTCGAGCACGGCCGAGCAGTGCGAGTTCATCGTGCGCGATTCGGGCGCGAAGATCGTCATCCTCGAGGACGCCGCGCAGCTCGAGAAGGTCCTCTCGGTGCGCGATCACCTGCTGACGGTGACGGCGATCGTCCACATGGCGGGCGACGCCAAGCTGGAGAAGGCCGACGCGCGCGGGCGGTCGGTCGTGACGCTCGGCGAGGTGACGAAGGGGCTGACCAATCTCGCGCTGCCGCTCGAAGAGCTGCGGGCCTTGGGGCGGACATGGCTCGCGGGGCACGTGGGTGAGCTCGACGGCCACGCCGAGACGGTCGCCCCCGACTCGATGTTCACGATCATCTACACATCGGGGACGACGGGCACGCCCAAGGGCGTCGTGCTCACGCACGAGAACCTCGTGGCGGGCGTCTCGAGCGCCATCCGCGCCATGCAGATCTACGACGCCGACGAGCAGTACCTCTTCCTCACGCTCGCGCACGTGCTCGCGCGCGAGCTCGAGTGGACAGGGATCGGCCTCGGGTTCTCGACGACAATCTCGCGCGGCGTCGCGAGCATCAGACAGGACCTGCTTGAGACGCGGCCCACCTTCATGGCGAGCGTGCCGCGTATCTACGAGAAGTTCTACTCGGGCGTCAACGCGACCCTCGCCAAGGGGACGGGGCCGAAGCGCGCCCTCACGAGTTGGGCCCTCTCCGTCGGGAAGCGACACTCGGCTGCCGTGCGCTCCGGAACGCGGCCGGGCGGCTGGTTGACCTTCCAGCAGTTTCTCGCGGACCGCTTGCTGTTCTCCAAGCTGCGCGCAGGGCTCGGCCTCGATCGCTGTCGCTTCCTCGTCTCGGGCGGGGCGCCGCTCGCCGCAGAGATCGCCGAGTTCTTCCACGGCGTCGGTCTGCTCATCCTCGAGGGATACGGGCTCACCGAGACGATGGCGGCCGCCCATCTCAACACCTTGACGCGTTACCGATTCGGCACCGTGGGACCGAACCTCGACGTCGTCGAGACCAAGATCGCCGACGACGGCGAGGTCCTCATGCGCGGCCCGTCGGTCTTTCGGCAATATTACAACAACGCCGCCGCGACGGCCGAGGCCGTGCAGCCCGACGGCTGGTTCCACTCTGGCGACATCGGCCAGCTCGAGGACGGCTTCCTGCGCATCACCGACCGCAAGAAGGATCTCATCGTGACGGCCAACGGCAAGAAGGTGGCGCCGCAGCCGCTTGAGAACGCCCTCAAGGCCCGCTCGCCGCTCGTGAGCCAGGTCGTCGTCTACGGCGACAAGCGCTCGTACTGCGTCGCGCTCGTCACCCTGTCCGAGGAGGCCCACAAGCGCTACGCCACGGGCGGCAACGTGCGCGGAACGCCGCCCATCGTGAGGTCGGCGGAGCTCAAGGCGGCGCTGCAGGAGGACATCAACGCGCTCAACGCTACGCTCGCGCCCTACGAGACCATCAAGAAGTTCACGGTCCTCGCCAACGACTTCACCGAGGCGGCGGGCGAGGTCACGCCCAGCCTCAAGATCAAGCGCAGGGTCGTCGTCGACAAGTACCGCTCGGTCATCGACGCGATGTACGAGGGCGGCGGCGGCTGACGATTACCTCTTTGGTCGTTCGGTCTTTGGGAAGACTCCACCGTGCGGCAGCGGCGCGGGCGGGCCGTACATCGGTTGCGGCGCGCCCTTCGCGGGCGTCGTGTCCAGCGCGGGCGGCGGCGCCGCCTCGGCCCCCGTGCCCTTGAGGGCGCGCTGCCGCTGGATCTCGATCTCCTTGCGCTCTTGATCCTCGCTCACGCCCTCGATGTGGAAGATGACGCGGCGGTTGGCGGCGCGGCCGGCCTCGGTTTGGTTGGTGGCCCACGGCAGCGCCTCGCCCTGGCCGATGGCGACGACGCGCGCCGGATCGACGCCCTTGCCGACGAGGTAGGCGACCACCGACTTCGCGCGCTCGAGAGAGAGCTTCCTGTTCCAGCCCTCGGGGCCCGTCGCGTCGGTGTGGCCCTCGATGGCGCAGCGGCCGATCTCGGGGTGCGTCTTCAGGATGGCGGCGATGACATCGAGCGGGGGGCGGAAGGCGTGGCGCACGCGCGCGCGGTCGGTCGCAAAGAAAATCGGCGTCAGCGTCTCGAGCTCACCCTCCTTGAGAGTCACGATGCCTTTGTCGGGGCAGCCGTCCTCGTCGTCGACGCCGTTGATCGTCTCGGGCTCGTTGGGGCACTTGTCCTTGGCGTCGGGGATGCCGTCATTGTCGTTGTCGGGATCGGGGCAGCCGTCGGCGTCCTCGAAGCCGTCCTTGTCCTCGGGCTCGTTCGGGCACTTGTCGACGTCGTCCATGACGCCGTCCTTGTCGGCGTCGATCTCGTGCATGTTCTTGTCGGGGCAGCCGTCGGCGTCCTGGTAGCCGTTCTTGGTCTCGGGCTCGTTGGGACACTTGTCCTTGTCGTCGGGGACGCCGTCATTGTCGTTGTCGGGATCGGGGCAGCCGTCCGCATCCTGATACCCGTCGAG
>DASZFV010000100.1:0-7688 GCA_035939455.1 Polyangia bacterium | reverse complement strand
ATCGACGGGTTCCGCGGCGAGGCGAAGTTCTCGACGTGGCTCCTGCGCATCGCGGCGAACCAAAGCAAGAACCGCATCAAGTACCTCGCGCGGCGCGCGACCGATCCCGAGGGGCTGGATGATGGCGCCGAGGCGGCGGCGTCGTCGCACGGCGCGCCGCTCGCGGGGCGCATCGACGGCCCGGACGTCCTCATCGAGGCGGCGGAGCTCGACGGGCTCCTGCAGCGGGCGATCGCGGCGCTCGACGAGGACCAGCGCCTGCTCGTCGTCCTGCGCGACGTCGAGGAGATGTCGTACCAGGAGATCGGCGAGATCACGAGTTTGCCCGAGGGCACCATCAAATCGCGCTTGCACCGGGCGCGCATGGCCATCAAAGAATCGTTGGACCGGCACACGCGTTGAGGCGCCAAGCGTAAACATGGACCACGAGCAAGCGGCCGAGATGTTCTCCGCCTCCGTCGACGGGACGCTGGCGGCGCGCGACAAGAGCGCGCTCGAGCAGCACCTGGCCGCGTGCATCCAGTGCCGCACGGAGCTAGAGTCGTTCCGGCGCGCCGTCGCCTCGCTCGGCAAGCTGAAGCAGCCGGCGCCGCCGCGCTTCCTGACCGATATCCAGCGCCAGATCTACGAGCGCTCGCGGGGGCGCTTCTTCGGGCGGCGCTGGAAGCTCTTCGGGCGCATCCCGTTCGAGTGGGTGTCGCTCGCGACGATCATCGCCATGCTGCTCTATTACATCGCCATGCTCCACGGCACGCCCAGCGGCGTGAAGCCCGCTCCCTGAGGTCCGGGGGACGGACGTCAATAGACGTAGGCGAGAAGAACCTTGAGGTACTGGCCCTCGGAGAAGCCGGGCGGTAGGGGATGATCGGCGGCGGCGCCGCGGCGCTCGAAGATCTGCACGTGGCGGCCGGCTTGCTTGGCGCCCGCGGCGACGATGCGCTCGAAGGTCTCGGCGTCCACGTTCTGCGAGCACGAGCAGGTCACGAGCACGGCGCCGGGCGCGCAGGCCTGGAGGGCGAGGGCGTTGAGGCGCTCGTAGCCCTTGCGGGCCGCGTCGAGGTCCTTGCGCGCGCGCGCGAACTTGGGCGGGTCGATGACGACGAGGTCGAACGAGCGCGGCGTCGCCGTCTCGAGGTAGCGGAAGGCGTCAGCCTCGAAGGCCTCGATCTTGACGCCGTTCGCGGCGGCATGGGCCTCGACGCGCGCGACGGCGCGCGCCGAGCTGTCGACGGCGGTGACCGCCACGGCGCCGCCGCGCGCGGCCTGCAGGCCGAAGCCGCCGGCGTACGCGTAGCAGTCGAGGACGCGCGCGCCGCGCGCGAGGGCGCCCACGCGCACGCGCGTCTCGCGCTGGTCGATGAACATGCCCGTCTTCTGCCCCGAGAGAGGTTCGACCTCGAGGCGGATGCCGTCCTCGAGCCCTCCGACAGTGGCGCGGGAGGCGCCGCGCGCCACGCGCGAAACGGCCGCGAAACCTTCGAGCTCGGCGTAGGCGGACGCGGACACCTCGAAGATCGTTTGGCTGCCCAGCTCGGCCTCGAGGGACTCGAAGATGGCGGCGCGACGCTCGGACATGCCGAGCGTCGTGATCTGCGCCACCGCGGCGTCGCCGTAGACGTCGACGACGAGCCCGGGCAGGTCGTCGCCCTCGCTGTTGACGAGGCGATAGATCGTCGTGCGCTCCGAGGGCAACCCGATGCGGGCGCGCAGGCCGCGCGCCCGCGCGATGCGGGCGCGAAAGAAGGCCGCGTCGAGCGCCTCATCGGCGCGCGTGCATAGGCGCACGGGGATCTGCGAGCGGGGGTTGTAGAAGCCGCGCCCGATGAGCCGACCGTCGTGATCGCAGAGCGAGACGCCGTCGCCCGGCGCGACCTCGCCCTCGACGCGATCGACCGCGTTCGCGTAGACCCAGGGGTGGCCGAACCAGAGCGGCCGTGCCCGTCCCTTGTGCAAGATCACGCGCGCCTTCGAGTCGCGCGGCTCGCCGGCCACCTATTCGCTCCTCGACCCCGTGGCCGGCGGCCGGTACGCGTTGGCGTCAATGCCGTAGCGCTGGATGCAGCGCCAGACGACGGCGTACTGGCGATCAAGGTGTCGCGCGACCTGGGCGACGCTGCCTGCGAAGCGCTCGAGCAGCGTCTTCAGCTCCTCGGGCGTGGGCGCCGGCCGCCGCGTGCGCTTTTCAAGGAGCGGGGCGGTCTTCGACGGAGGCGCGAACTCGCGCACGCGGCTGCTCTCCGCCTCGCCGCGCGCCGGGGGCGGCAGGTCGAGGTGCGTGTCCTCATCAGGGTCGCGCGGGTTGACGACCTCCTCGACGTCCTCACCATCGACCTGTAGGAGGGCCGTCACGGCGTCGGGCAGATGCTCGAGACCTATGGCGGTCGCGCCGCGAGAGAGCACCGAGGCCTCGCCGATCACCTTCGACAGCTCGCGCACGTTGAGCGGCCACGCGTGGAGGAGCAGCGCGTGAAAGGCCTCGGGCTCGAAGCCGCGCTCGTCACCGGCCAGACCGAGGAAGTGGGCGGCCAAGCGCCCGACGTCCTCGATGCGATCGCGCAGCGGCGGCAGCACGATGGGCTGCGCGCCGAGCCGCCCGAGCAGCGCGTCCTGCACGTGACCGCCCTTCTCGAGGGCCATTCGGCTGGTCGCCGCGACGACGCGCACGTCGGCCTCGATCGTGCGCGTCGAGCCCAGCGGCGAGAAGCGCTTGTCCTGTAGGAAGCGCAGCAGCTTCGACTGCAGCTCGATCGGCATGTCGCCGATCTCGTCGAGAAACAGAGTGCCGCCGTTGGCGGCCTCGACGAGACCCGTCTTGCGCGCCTGCGCCGTCGAGTGGGCGCCCTTCTCGTAGCCGAAGAGCTCGCTCTCGACGAGCTCCTTGGGAATAGCGGCGCAGTTGATGGCCACGAGCTTGCCCGTCCGTCCGCTCGCCGCGTGAATGGCGCTCGCGAACACCTCCTTACCGACGCCGGTCTCGCCGACGAGCAGGATCTCCGCGTTGGAGCGGGCGAGCAGCCGCAGCTTCGTCGCGGTGAGGGCCAGCGCTGGAGACATCGTCGCCACGGGCGCGAGCGGCCGCGCCTCGTCCTCGCGCAGCGCGACCATCTCGGTGGGCGTGATCGTCCGGAAGGTGAGCACGTGCGATCCGAGGAAGACGAGCGCGCCCTGCGCGAGCCGCGTGGGCCCTTCGATGAGCCGGCCCGCAACAATGGTGCCGTTCGTGCTCCCGAGATCCTCGATGAGGAACTCGGCGTCGCCCTGCGGCATCCGGGAGATGCGCGCGTGCGCGCCCGAGACCGTCGTGTCGGCGAGTACGAGGGTGTCGCGCGGATCTTGCCCCGGCGCGGCCCGCCTGCCGATTTGCAGCGTCTCGCCGAAGGTCACGGCGCGCGGTTGGCGCAGCGACTCGAGCGAGGCGCCGCTTCCGACGACTTGCACGAGCGGGAGCCGCGTCGCTTCGCGGCTCCCCGGGGCCTGGCGGCGCACCGTTTGACTGATGGATATGGCGTCGTCGCTCATGCGAGGGGCTGTGGGCGGCGCGCGGCCGGACCGCACAGGTATACAACGAGAAGGAGCGCAGAGAGTTTCCCGAAATGCCGAGCCTCGTCAACGGTGACCCGGGACGTTAGGCGTCGGCGCGCCGGCGCTCGGCCGTGACGGCGCGGAGGTTGGCGGCGGAGAGCCGGGTGTGCGGGTGCCGCGGGCCCAGCACGCTCCGAAAGGCTCGATGGGCGCGCGCATACAAAAAAGCGGCGCGCGCCAGGCGTCCCTCGGCGTGTTCGTGAAAGGCCAGGTTGTGCAGGGTCATCGCGACCTCGGGATGACCGCGCCCGAACACCCGTTCCTGCAGACGAACGGCCTGGGCAAAGAGGCGGCCCGCGTCGCTCGAACGGCCCTGCTGCTGCCTCAGGGAAGCGAGGCTGCTGAGGTTCAAAGCCACCTCGGCGCTGGCGCCGCCCAGCCTGCGTCGAAAGACGCGAAGCGCCCGTTCGTACAGACGAGCCGCCTCCTCGAGCCGCCCGCGACCTTCGACGAGGGCGGCCAGCGCCGCGACGTCCGCCGCGACGGCGACGTGATCGCGTCCGAGCTCGGCCTCGCGCAGGACCACCGACGCGCGCGCGTGTGGCTCGCCCGCGGCGTAGCGGCCTCGCGCGTGCTCGATGCCACCCAGGTTGTGGTAGAGCGTGGCGAGCGCCCCGCGGTCGCCCGCGGCCTTCAGCACAGGCAAGGCGCGCTTGTAGAACAGGACGGCCTCGGCGTAACGGCCCTGGTATTTTCGCAGCACGCCGAGGTTGTTCAGGATGCCGGCGACGTCGAGGTCGCGCGGGCCGAAGGCACGCGTGGCCTCGCGGAGGGCCGCGGCGAAGCCGCGATCGGCGGCGGCGTAGGCGCCGAGGGCGCGGTCGAGGCCCGCGCCGAAGACGCGCGCGCGGACGCGCAGCCGGACGATGTCGGGGTCCGGTGGCTCGCCACGCGGCGCGGGCGCCGACAGGATCGCGAGGGCGCGCGCGTGGCATTTTCGCGCCGCGCTCAGGCGATCGCGCGCCTCCAGGATCTGTCCGAGCTCGACGAGCGCGTTCGCGACGTCGGGGTGGGTGCCGCCCTCGGCTCGGGTGTAGAGGGCGAGGGCACGCCGGCACGCCACCTCTGCCGCGGCCAGGCGCGTGGCCGTGCGCAGCGCGATGGCCTGTTCGTGGGCGGCGATGGCAAGCGTGAGGAGATCGCGGGGGATGGAGGCCTCCGGGCCGAATCATTGTAGCTTCAGGCGGCCATGACGTCGCCCTCAGCCGATCCCCCGCGACGCCGGCTCTCGAGACGCTTCTGGGCACCGGAGGTGATTCAGACGTCGGCGATGGACTGCGGACCCGCGGCCCTCAAGTGCCTGCTCGAGGGCTTCGCCGTGCCCGTGAGCTACGGACGCCTGCGCGAGGCCTGCCAGACATCCGTCGACGGCACGTCAATCGACACGCTCGAGACGCTCGCGCGCACGGTGGGCCTGGACGCCGAGCAGGTCATGATGCCGGCCGACCACCTCCTCTTACCCGAGTCGGAGGCGCTGCCCGCCATCGTCGTCGTTCGATTGCCGTCGGGGCTCATGCACTTCGTCGTCGTCTGGCGCGTCCACGGCGCCTGGGTGCAGGTGATGGACCCCGCGCGCGGGCGTCGCTGGCTGCGCAAGGCGGCGTTCTTGCGTGAGGTCTACGTCCACACGATGAAGATCCCCGCCGAGAGCTTTCGAGCGTGGGCGGGCTCAGATGGATTCTTGCTCCCGCTGCGCCGCCGACTCGCGGGGCTCGGCCTCGCCGACGGCGGCGAGACGCTCGTCGCGGCGGCGACCGGCGATCCGACCTGGCGCGGCCTGGCGGCGCTCGACGCGGCCGTGCGCACCGTGAGCGCCCTCGTCGACGCGGGCGCGGCGCGCGCCCGCGATGAAGCGTCGCGACTGTGCGCAGGCCTCGTCGCCCAGGCAGCCATGGGCTCCGCCGACGTGCCCGCTCTTCCGGCGCGCCTCACTACGGCGTCGGACGCCCCCGACGCCGAGGATGGTACGCCCCAGGTGACGATGCGCGGCGCCGTGCTCGTGCGCGTCTCGGGCGCAGAGCCGCTCGACGACGCGCGCCGCGCGGCGCTGCCGCGCGAGCTGCGCGCCGCCATCGAGGAGCCGCCCGTTCGACCGGCGGCGGCGTTCTTCGCCTTGCTCCGCCAAGATGGCCTCTTGCGGTGGTCGGCGCTCGGGGTCGGGCTCGCGCTCGCCGCCGGTGGCGCCGTGCTCGAGGCGCTGATCTTCCGCGGGTTGTTCGACCTGGCGGCCGGCCGCGCCTCGGGTCTCGTGTCCCAGTTGGCGGCGCGCGTGGCATGGCGGGAGCGCGCCGTCGGGGCCCTACGCGGCGTGCCGGTCGTCGCCGTGACGGCCATTCTGGCCGTCGCCGCGCTCCTCGCGCTCGAGTGGCCCGTGAGCGCGGCGCTTCGCGGCGCGGGCCGGCGTCTCGAGGGGCGCCTGCGGCGGGCATTCTTGCGCAAGATCCCGCGCCTCGGCGACCGCTACTTCGGGAGCCGACCCGTCTCCGACATGGCCGAGCGCGCGCACCTCGCGCACAGGCTGCGGGCGCTGCCGGTGCTCGGCGGCCAATTGATGCGCGCCGGGCTCGAGCTCGTCGTCACCGCAGGCGCGCTGTGCTGGATCTATCCGTCCGGCGCGCCGCTCGTGATCGCGATCGCTGCCGCCATGCTGCTCCTGCCGCTCCTCACACAGCCCGCGCTCGCCGAGCGTGACCTGCGCATGCGCAACCACGCCGGCGCGCTCTCGCGATTCTATCTGGACGCGCTGCTCGGTCTCGTCGCCATCCGCACGCATCGCGCCGAGGACGCCGTGTCGCGCGAGCACAGCGAGCGCCTCGCCGAGTGGCTCGCGGCAGCGCGCGCGGCGCTCCGGGCGGCGCTCGTGGCCGAGACCGCGCAGACGGTGGTCGGTGTCGGCCTCGCGGCGGCCTTGCTCGTCCGATTCGTGGGAGGCCTCGCCGGTGCGAACGTCGCCGGGGCGGCCGACCCGGGCTCGGTCCTACTCGTCGTCTACTGGTCGCTCGCGCTCCCGGCGCTCGGCCAGGAGATCGCCGCCATCGCGCAGCAACTGCCCTCTCAGCGCAACGTCACGCTTCGCCTCGTCGAGCCGCTCGGCGCGCCCGAGGACGACACGCCCGGCGACGTGGCGCGCGCGGCGGCTGACCACGCCGTCGCCGCTGCCCGCGAGGCGACCACCGGCGCGAGCGCCCACGCTGCGCGCGTCGAGCTCCGTGACGTCGTCGTGCAGGCGGGCGGTCACACGATCCTCGCGGTCCCGGCGCTCGACGTCGCGCCAGGCGAGCACGTCGCCGTCGTCGGTCCCTCAGGCGCGGGGAAGTCCAGCCTCGTGGGCCTCCTGCTCGGGTGGCACCGCAGCGCCTCGGGCTCCGTGAGCGTCGACGGTTCGACGCTCGAGGGCCAGGCGCTGGAGCGCCTGCGTCGCGAGACGGTCTGGGTCGATCCCACGGTGTATCTGTGGAACCGCTCGCTGCACGAGAACCTGGCGTACGGGCTGGCCGCGGCGCCGCCGTCGCTCGAGACCGCCATCGCCGAGGCCGAGCTCACGGGCGTCGTCGAACGCTTGCCGCGCGGCGCCGAGTCACCGCTCGGTGAGGCCGGCGCGTTGCTTTCGGGCGGCGAGGGGCAGCGCGTGCGCTTCGGCCGCGGTGTCGCGCGCCCGGGGCCGCGCCTCGTCATCCTCGACGAGCCCTTCCGTGGCCTGTCGCGTGACCAGCGGCGCCTCCTGCTGGCGCGCGCTCGGGCGCGTTGGGCGAGCGCGACGCTGCTCTGCGTGACCCACGACATCGAGGAGACGCTCCCGTTCGCGCGCGTCCTCGTCGTCGCCGACGGGCGGATCGTCGAGGACACCGCGCCCGCGGCGCTTGCGTCGCGCGCCGGTTCTCGTTACGCGCAGCTGCTCGAGGCGGAGCGGCGGGTGCGCCGCGCGGCGTGGTCACGCGCGGGCGCCGTGCCCTGGCGGCGCCTGCGGATGGAGGGCGGTCGCCTCGCCGACGCGCCGGAGACGGCTCCTTGACGGCGAACGCCGCGTCCCTGCCGCCCGACGAGCGCGCGCTGCTCTGGCCGCTCGCCCGCAGAGACGAGGCTGCGGCGGCGCTAGCGCGCGGAGC
>DASZFV010000099.1:0-13298 GCA_035939455.1 Polyangia bacterium | reverse complement strand
CACCCCCCCCCCCACGCTAGGATTTCTCGGCTTCGTCTTCGGGCGTCGCGGCGGCTTCCGGCGCGGGCAGGTCTCGGTTGCGCCGCGACACGACCTCGACGCGCGGGCCCTCGCCGCCCGACGACACGCGGATCGTCTGCGGCTCGTCAGGGCCCTGCTCGGCGCGCGCGGCGCGCTGCTGGTTGGCGCGCTCACGGCCGACCTTCTGGCCGAGCACGCAGGCGTCGGCGACCTTGCCCGCGAACAGCTTGAGCGAGCGGATGGCGTCGTCGTTGCCGGGGATCGGGTAGTCGATGAGGTCGGGGTCGCAGTTCGTGTCGACGATGGCGACGATCGGGATCTCGAGTTTGCGCGCCTCGGTGACGGCGATGTGCTCCTTGACGACGTCGACGATGAAGACGGCGCCCGGCAGCTCGGTCATGCTCTTGATGCCGCCCAGGGCCTTCTCGAGCTTCTCGCGCTCGCGCGTGACGCCGAGGACCTCTTTTTTCGTCATGCGCTCGAAGGTGCCGTCGGTCGACATCTTCTCGATGGCGTGCAGGCGGTCGATCGAGCCCTTGACGGTGTTGAAGTTCGTGAGCGTGCCGCCCAGCCAGCGGTTCGTCACGCAGAACTGGCCACCGCGCAGCGCCTCGTCACGCATGACCTCCTGGGCCTGCTTTTTCGTGCCCACGAACAGCACCGAGCGGCCCGCCGAGACGGTCTGGACGAGGAAGTTGTAGGCGCGCTTGAACTGCCGCACCGTCTGCTGCAGATCGATGATGTGGATGCCGTTGCGCGCGCCGAAGATGTAGCTCTTCATCTTCGGGTTCCAGCGCTTCGTCTGGTGGCCGAAGTGGACGCCGGCCTCCATCATCTCGCGGATCGTGATCGGCTGGTCGAGGACGGCCTGGAACTCGGCGTTGACGCCTTCGGTCTGGGTCTGGGTTTCCATGGATTTTCCTTCGCGTTGCTTTCCGCCGCCCGCGTCATCGAGGACCGAAACCGAAGTTCGAAAAGCATCGAACGGCGGCACGCGCGGTCCCCTCTTCGGGCGTGTGGTGTTGTCAGTCGAAAAAGAGGGGAATTTCTACCACGTTTTGGACATCTGTCACCTGCTTCCGCCAGTCTTTCCTTCACTCAACCTCGCTTGGCGTACGGCTTTGGCGCGCGGCGAGCGGCCTCGGAGACTCGGGTATGGGGGTTGCAGCCGACACCGAACGTTTATAGAAGGAGTCCCCATGTCAGCAATGAACACGTCCACGAAGTCGCCCTCCATCGCCGGTAAGTCCGTTCCCATCGATATCCGCCCCGCGTCGGGCAAGCTTGGCATCCTCTGTCCCGGAATGGGCGCCGTCGCGACGACGTTCATGGCGGGCGTCGAGGCCATCCGCAAGGGGCGCTCGAAGCCGATCGGCTCGCTCACGCAGATGGGCACGATCCGCCTCGGTAAGCGCACCGACGGCAAGACGCCCCTCATCCAGGAGTTCGTGCCGCTCGCCAAGCTCGATGACATCGTGTTCGGCGGCTGGGACCTCTTCCCCGACGACGCCTATCAGGCGGCGGCAAAGGCGGGCGTGCTGTCGAAGGAGCACCTCGGCGAGCTCAAGGGCTTCCTGTCGACGATCAAGCCCATGAAGGCGGTCTTCGATCAGGCGTACGTCAAGAACCTCACGGCGACGCACGCCAAGACCGGCAAGAACAAGCTCGACCTCGCCGAGCAGGTCATGGAGGACATCAAGAGCTTCAAGAAGACGAACGCCTGCGATCGCCTCGTCATGGTGTGGTGCGGGTCGACCGAGGTCTACCGCAGCCCGTCCGCCGTGCACGCGACGCTCGCGGCCTTCGAGAGGGGCCTCGTGGCCAGCGACCCCGAGATCGCGCCCTCGCAGATCTACGCCTACGCGGCGCTCAAGTGCGGCGTGCCCTTCGCCAACGGCGCGCCCAACCTCACAGTCGACACGCCGGCGCTGCTCGAGCTCGCCAAGCAGAACGGCGTGCCCGTGGGCGGCAAGGACTTCAAGACGGGCCAGACGCTCATGAAGACGATCCTCGCGCCGGGCTTCAAGGCGCGCCTCCTTGGCGTCGAGGGCTGGTATTCGACGAACATCCTCGGCAACCGCGACGGCGAGGTACTCGACGATCCCGAGTCCTTCAAGACGAAGGAGGTGTCGAAGCTGGGCGTGCTCGAGCACATCCTGCAGCCGCACCTCTACCCCGACCTCTACGGCAACATGTGCCACGTCGTGCGTATCAACTACTACCCGCCGCGCGGCGACAACAAAGAGGGCTGGGACAACATCGATATCTTCGGGTGGATGGGCTACAAGATGCAGATCAAGATCGACTTCCTCTGTCGGGATTCGATCCTCGCGGCCCCCATCGTCCTCGACCTCGCGCTCTTCATGGATCTCGCGCAGCGCTGCGGGATGAGCGGCATCCAGGAGTGGCTGTCGTTTTACTGGAAGAGCCCGCAGTCCGCCGAGGGCCTCTACCCCGAGCACGACCTCTTCATCCAGCTCATGAAGCTCAAGAACACCCTCCGCCACCTCCGCGGCGAGGAGCTCATCACGCACCTAGGCGCCGAGTACTACGATTAGCGCTTCGCTTCGCGGGGAGGGCTGCGGCCCCTCGGCCCCACACGCCCTACCTCCACCCCGCTCGCTTCGCTCGGCCTCGGCCGCGGGCCCCACCCTTGCTTGGTGAGGTGAGCCGGGCCAGCGAAGCTGGCCCTCCTTGTTCTTGGACGCGCTCGCTGCCCTCGCTCTGGCTCAGCTGAGGCGGCTCTCAGCCGGGCGGGCTCAGTGGAGCAGGGCTTGGTCGTTCGAGGGGTGGCCGGACATCCTGAGAGGAGCGAGGTGGGGGAGGATCCAGCGGGGGAGGGTGTCGTCGGCGTCGGCGGGCAGGAGGCCGAGGGCCTCGGCCTCCCGGTCTCGAAATAGAGGTGTGAGGTCGGTCACGGTCAGGGCCAGGCAAGAGGCCCAGAGCGCCTCGCGCTGGCGAATCCCCCAGTGTCGGACGACCCACGCCGCCGCCTTGGCGCCGAAGGTCGCGTGGCGGGTCTCGTCGTGGAGCAGCTCGGTGTACGCCCAGGCGATGAGCGGCTCGCGCACGACGGCCCGCGCCGCGGCGAAGGAGGCCGCCGCCATGGGCTTGCCGAGGGCGAAGTCGAAGACCAGCGTGCGAGCCAGGCCGGTCTCGGTCGTCAAGGAGGCGCGCGGTTGTCCGAGCGCCAGCTCGAATGGCCGCGACGGGCGCGCGTCGGCGCCGCTCAGCCCGTCGAGCACGCGGGCGCAGACATCGAGGTGGCCGACCTTTTCCTGAACGACGTGGGCGGCCAGGGTGAGGATGGAGGGCGGCGCGCCCAGAGCCGTCAGCTCGGCTGTGATGCGGGCAGCTTGTAGCGCGCCGTGCCGCTCCCGGTCGGCGAGCCGCTGCCAACCCGCCGTGACCCGCCGCAGGAGGTCGGTGGAATACCGGGCTCGATCGAGGGCGCGTGACTTCATACCAGACTGACGAAGCAAGCGCCGTTCCTCGCCGAGCGGCCTATTCGAGGCGCGCCCGGCGCGCGGTGCCTGGAAAATTGAGGGACGACCGCGACAGGAATGTCGCGCGACGCGGGCGTTGACAGGGAAGCCCTCGGAGTGTTTCCGTCGCATGTCGTGTTGAAAGAGCTGAGCCGTCGCGCGGGTGGGTTTGCGTACGAGAAGCTCGTCGCGCCACGTCGTGACGTGCGCCCCGTCGCGCGTCACCTGCGCAACCTCGCGAGCATCGCCAACGAGCTCCTCGGGCGGCCGCTGCGGCCCGCCGCCGGAGAGGCAGGGACCGACGCCGCCACCGCGGCGCCGGTCGAGCGCAAGCCCGCGGCTGCCGCCGGCAAGCCGCCCAGCACGCGCCGGGTCCCCGTGCTGGTCTACTTCGACGGGAAGGATCATCGGACCCTCGCGCGGGTGGAAGATCTGCTGCGTGGTCGCGGCTTCACCTATCAGGTCCTCGACGTCAGCGCCGACGAGGCCGAACGCTCGTGGGCGACGACGACCGCCAAGAGCGACGAGCTGCCGCTCGTGTTCGTCGCGGGGGCTCCCGTGGGCGGCTGGCAGGCCCTGCTCCAGGCGGACGTCTCTGGCGAGCTCGTCCGGCTCGTCTTGGCGGCCTGAACGGGCGCGCTCAGAGCGTCGCGCGCAGGTGGCGCAGCTCCTCGGCGGCCTCGGCGGCGGTGGGATCGAGCGCGAGCAGGCGTTCGAGCTCCTCGATGGCGAGCTCGGGTTGGCCAGTCTGGGCGTAGATCTGAGCGAGGTACTCGGCGGCGCGGCGGTTGCGGGCGTCGAGCTGGACGGCGCGGCGGAGCTCGGCAAGCGCGGCGCGCCCCGCCCGCGCGTCGGCGGGGGCCTCGCGAAAGAGCGCCCACCCGAGCGAGGCGCGATACTCCGCCTCGTTGGGGACGAGGCGCGCGGCCTGGCGGAACGCCTCGACGGCCTCGTGGTGCCGCCTCGCGCGCAGGTGCTCGAGGCCGGCCTCGTAGAGGGCGCGCGCCGCCGCGTTCGAGGCCGAGCTCACCGCGGGCGGGCTGGGCGCCTCGATGACGCCCGAGATGTCGGGCAGCGTATCCGGGTCGTCCGCGGCGCGGTCACCGTCGCGCTCCTGCCGGTCAGGCCTCGCTGATTTCTCCGACCGCTCCGACTTTTCGAGCTTGGCGACGTACGCGCGGCGGCGGGCCGGGTCGCCGAGCGTGCGGTGGGCCTCGGCGAGCCGCTCGAAGATCTCCCGCGCGAGCTTGCGATCCTCGTCGGAGCTGTGGCGGTAGCGATCGGGGTGAAAGCTGCGCGCGTGCGCGTCGTAGGCGCGATCGATGTCCGCGGACGTCGCGTCGCGCTCGACCCCGAGCGTCCAGAAGTAATCCTGCGTGCGCACCGTCTCGGCCACCATCGAGAGCTGGCCGCCCGACAGCGCGCCCGACGCCTGCGCGGGCGCGACGGCCGCCACGACCCCGGAGGGGACCGGCGCGATCGCGGCCGGCACGGCGCTGGCGCGGCGCCGGCGCGCGCTCGGGCCCTCGGCGTGCGTGATCATTCCCGCCTCGGAGAGCGCGACGAGCAACAGCCGCGCCTGGTCCTGCGCGATGGGGGCGCGCGCCAGGATCTCGGCGATGCTCTCCGTGCCGTCGATGCTGTTGATGTAGCCGAGCGCTGTCGGATCGGTCGTGACGTCTTGCAGGCGCAGCACGGGATCGGGGTTGAGCTCGACAGCTTGGCGCACGTAGGCGTCGAGGACGGCGTGCTGGCGGGGCTCGTCGTAGTGGCGCCGGATGCCCTCGAAGACGAGCGCGGCCGGTGGTCGCTCGAGGCGCAGCGCCTGGCCCGGGCTCGTGTCCTCGAGCGAGAGCTCGCTCTCCTTGAACATGAACTTGCCGTCGGGCCAGGCGAAGACCTCGAGCAGCTTCGTCTCGACTTGCTCGACGAGCGAGCGCTGCAGGTTGTAGGGCGACAGCGCGCCCATCTCGACGAGCAGCTGCCCCTGCTGCCGCTTCTCGGTCTTCATGCGCGCAACCGACTCGGCGAGGGCCTTCTCGGTGATGAGCTTGCGACCCACGAGGATCTGCCCCAGGCACTCGGCGAGGACGTTCGACTTCACGGAGACCGGGTAGCCGCCTTCGAACCCGACGATCTTCTTCGTGGCGTTCTTCTTGGCGGCGTCGTGCAGCAGCAGCAGTGAGCCCGTGGCCTTCTGCGCGTAAAGGCGGCGCAGCAGCCGCGCGAAGGGCACGCGCTTGAGCGTGCCCTGCAGCTCGAGGTCCTCACCGGCGATCGACTTTGCCGCGCGCTCGACCTTGCGGCGCTCGCGCTGCTGAACGGGATCGGTGAGCACGCCGTCGAGCGCCGCCACGAGGTGCGCGACGTCAGGCCCCTGCTGGGGGCTGGGCGGATTGGCCGCGGCGTCGCCCGTGCCCGTGCCCGGCGGCAGCGTCTGCAGCAGCGCCGCGAGGAGGCCGTTCGTGTCGAGCGGCGTCTCGAGGTACTCGGCCGGGGCGTAGCGGCGACGCGCCTCGGCGCGGTGGCTCGCGCCCCGGTGCGAGCTCGCGATGAAGAAGATCGGCGCGGCCCGCGTGTCGGGATCGCTCCGCAGCTCGTCGGCGAGGCGAAACCCGTCGCCGTCGCTGAGCCGCGTATCGACGATGAGGGCGTCGGGCGCACGCACGGCGATGCTGCGCTGGGCCCACTTCGCCTCGGCCTCCGAAGCCAGCTCGTAGCGCCCCTCCCGCAAGGCGTCGCAGATGCGTCGTTGCAGGTCGGGATCGCTCTCGACGATGAGGACGTAACCCGCCACGGGGCGAAGCCTAACCCAGAACGGCGGGCGTCAGTACGGCGAATGGACCGGATGCGCGCTTGGATAAGCATGCCCAAGGTGATTAAGTTCGCCGGGACGACAATGGCAGTCTCGAAAAAGAAAAGCGCCACCGCGGGCCGCGGCGAAAAGACGAGCGGCGGCCTCGCGGCGATCGTCCTGGCGGCCGGCAAGGGCACGCGCATGCGTTCGGCGCATGCCAAGGTGCTGCACGATCTCCTCGGGCGCCCGCTCGTGGCCTATCCCGTGGGCCTCGCGCGCGAGCTCGGCGCGTCACCGGTCGTGGCCGTGCTCGGGCACCAGCGCGCGCTCGTCGAGGGCGCGCTCGCGGCGCGCTTCGGCGCGGATGCCGTCACCGTCGTCGAGCAGGCCGAGCAACGCGGGACGGGCCAGGCCGTGCGCCTCGCGATGCCCGCGCTCGCCGGCTTCGACGGGATCGTGCTCGTGCTCTACGGCGACGTGCCGCTCCTGCGCCGCGAGACGCTGCAAGAGCTCGTCGGCATCGCGGGCCGCTACCACTGCGTCGCCATCGTGACGGCGACGCCGGCCGACACCACGGGTTACGGGCGCGTCGTGCGCGACTCGCGCGGTCACGTCACGGGCGTCGTCGAGGAGAAGGACGCGACCTCCGAGGAGCGCGCCATCACCGAGGTCAACGCCGGCATCTACGCGGCACCCGCGCGATTCTTGCGCACGGCGACGGCGGATCTCGTCGCCAAGAACGCGCAGGGCGAGTACTACCTGACCGACATCATCGCCACGGCGTCGCGGTCGATCGGCGTCACGGGTGTCGAGGCCGACGCGCGCGACGTCGCGGGCATCAACGACCGCGAGCAGCTCGCCGACGCCGAGGCGACCATGCGCGCGCGCATCAACCGTCACTGGCAGACGCACGCGACGTTGCGCGAGCCGGCGACCATCGTCATCGAGCCCGACGTCACGATCGACGTCGACGCCGAGATCGGCCGCAACGTCACGTTGCGTGGCCGCACGCGCGTGGGCCACGGCGCGCGCGTCGAGGATGGATCGATCCTCGTCGACACCGAGGTGGGCGCAGGCGCGCGCGTGCTGCCCTACACGGTCTCGAACGAGGCCGTCATCGGCGCGGGCGCCGTCATCGGGCCGTTCGCGCGGCTGCGGCCTGGCACGCAGGTCGGCCCCGAGGCGCACGTCGGCAACTTCGTCGAGCTCAAGAAGACCGTGCTCGGCCGCGGCAGCAAGGCCAACCACCTCGCGTACCTCGGCGACGCCATCATCGGCGAGAAGGTCAATGTCGGCGCGGGTACGATCACCTGCAACTACAACGGCTATGAGAAGCGCCAGACGATCATCGAGGACGGCGCCTTCATCGGCTCGGACAGCCAGCTCGTGGCGCCCGTTCGCGTCGGTCGCCGCGCCGTCGTCGCCGCTGGTACGACGGTGACGCGCGACGTGCCCGAGGGCGCGCTCGCCATCGCGCGTCCCGCGCAGCACGTCAAGCCCGGCTACGCCGACGCCGTCGCCGAGCGCTACGCGAAGCCGACAGGCAAGAAGCCGATCGGCGCGAAGCCCACCGCCAAGAAGTCCCAGAACCAGAACCAGAAGAAGAAGAGTTGATAATAAGATGACGACCGGAGGTCCTCGATGCCCACGTCCGTGAAGGCGTTCTTCGATCAAAAGGTGCCGGCAGCGCTGGCCACCAACCCAGAGAAGGCCAAGGACGTCGCGGCCATCTATCTATTCAAAGTGTCGGGCCCCGACGGTGGCACGTGGACCGTCGATCTCGTGTCGACGCCGCCGACGGCCAGGGTCGGCGAGGTCGGCACGCCCCAGTGCACCGTCGAGGCGACCGACGACGACTTCCGCACGATGATCGATGGCGGCATGCAAGTGGCCATGTCGCTGTTCTTCAGCGGCAAGCTCAAGGTCTCGGGCGATCCGACGCTCGCGACCAAGCTGTCCAAGCTTCTTCAAATGGCGAAGTAGGTTCGGCGCGGGCTCACGCGCCGAGGGCGCGAGCGCAGGCTCACGCGCCGAGGGCGCGAGCGCGGGCTCACGCGCCGAGGGCGCGTTCGATGGCGCCGGCGTCGAGGACGCGTCCCGCGCGTTGGAGGAGCAGCGCGCGCTCGAGCACCGCCTCGAGCTCCCGGAAGTTGCCGGGCCAGCTGTGCCGCGCGAGCGCGGCGATGGCGGCCGCGGGCAGCTCGATGGCGCGCGCGCGCTCGTCGGCATCGAGGCGCGCGAGGTTCTGGGTCATGACGAGCTCGAGGGACTGGCCGGCCGCGCGCAGAATGCGGTTGCCCATCCAGATGGCCGACGGGCCGAGATCGTCGAGGCGCTCGCGCAGGGGCGGCAGCGTGAGCACGATGCGCGCGAGACGCCAGTAGAGGTCGTGGCGAAAGCGACCCGCGGCCACCTCGCCGGGCAGGTCGCGGTCCGACATCGCGATGGCGTGGACCTCGAGCTTCCGTCGCGGCGCCTCGGCCCGCGCCTCGTCGCCCGCGGCGGCGTCGACGCGCCCGCTCTTGAGCAGCCGCAGCAGCGCCGCCTGCGTGCGCGGTCCCAGCCCGGCCGCCTCCTCGATGAGCAACGTGCCGCCTCGCGCGCGCCGCGCGGCGCCCTCGTCCTTGCCCGCGCCCCGCAACGCGGCCAGCGCGTCGTCGTCGGAGAACCCCGAGACGTCCAGGCGCACGAAGGGACCTGCCGCGCAGGACAGCTGGTGGAACGCGCGCGCGAGGCCCTCCTTGCCCGTGCCCGGCTCGCCGAGGAGCACGAAGCTCGTGCGGTAAGGCGCTTCCTGCATGCGCTCGACGACCTCGAGGATCGCCGTGAGCGCCGGGTGAGAAGCCGTCATGCGGATGAGCGCGCCGATCCAGCGCGACGCCGCGGGATGCATGGTGCCGAGGGCCGACATCGCCGCCGGGACGCCGGCCGGCTCGCGGCGCATGGCGCGGGCCGCGGGGGGTCGCGCGCGCGAGTGCTTCACCCGCGCTTGAAGCCGAGCAAGAGATCCATGGTCGCCTGGTCGGCGGCCGGGAAGCGGTACTTCTCGAACTCGCTCGAGGTGACCCAGATGCAATCGGTCACGCGCACGGCGCGAGGCTCGGCGTCCCCCGGGATCGTGGCCTGGTAGAGGGCGAGGTCCACGGAGTAGCCGTCGTAGTCGTGCGTGCGGCGGCCGATGCAGGCGCCGCCTTCGATCTCGACGCCCACCCGCTCGCGCACCTCGCGCTTGAGTGCCTGCAGATCGGTCTCGCCCTCCTCGACCTTGCCGCCCGGGAACTCCCACAAGCCCGGCAAGACCGCCGACGGCCGCCGCTGCGTGATGAGGTAACACTCGCCCCGCGAGATCACCGCCGCGACCACCCTGACGTGCCTGACACCGGCCATGGAGGATGATGATAACCCTTCTCCCCGCCCCGGGTGCACACATCTCATGGCTGAATGCGCACATTCGGGGCCACCACGCCCTGCCACCTGCGCATCGCGACCTTCCACCGCGACCCCCCGGAGGTCGTGTGGTAAACCTGCTGCCATGCCGAAACGAGTGGTGCCCAAGGAGGCCGCAGCGCTTCTCGCGGAAGGCTGGGCGTATCTCGACGTCCGCTCGGTTCCCGAGTTCGACGACGGGCACCCCGTCGGCGCCGCGAACGTGCCCCTCCTGCACCTGCACAATGGCCGCATGGCGCCGAACCCGGACTTCCAGCGCGTCGTCGAGGCGACCTTCGCGAAGGACGCCAAGATCGTCGTCGGCTGCAAGGCGGGCGGTCGTTCTTTGCAGGCGGCGACCCTCATGGAGTCGGCCGGTTACACGAACGTCGTCGACATGCGCGGCGGTTACCATGGCGAGCGCGACGGCTTCGGCCGCGTGAGCGTCGCCGGCTGGGCCGCCGAAGGCCTACCCGTCGAGACGGCCGCCGCGCCCGAAAAGACTTACGAGACGCTCGCGCAGAAGAAGTAAAGCGCGGCCGCGCTACGGTGCTCCGGCGCCGACGATGATGCCGTTTTTTTGGCAGAGGGAGTGGACGAGGTTGCGGTTCTTCTCGTCGAGCTTCGCGTAGGCGCGGGTCGCGCCCTCGACGTCCTTGAGCGAGCACGAGCACACGGCGATGATCTGGTACGCGTCGCTCATGCCGGGCTTCGCCTTGAGCGCCTTGCGCGCCAGCTCGATGGCCGAGCCGCACTGCTGACGCAACCAGGCCTCGCGCGCCTGCTTCATGAGCGCGTCGGCGTCGGGCTCGGGCTCGGGCGCCGCCGCTTCGACGCGCTCCACGGGTTTGTCCGGTTGCCGTGCCGGACGGACCACGGCCGCCGCCACGGTCCGCGCGCGAACCGGGCGCACGTCGGGCTCGGGCTTGGCGCGGCACAGGCGCACGAGCTGCTTGGGGAGCTGGTTGTGCGGGTCGAGGCGCTCGACGTCGGCGGCGGCGTCGCGCACGTCGGCACAGCGCCCCGCGGCGCGCGCCTTCTCCGCGTCGGCGAGGCGCTCGGCCACGAGCAGCGCGCGCGCCTCGTCGGCCCGCGCGCGTCCGCGCGCCTTGTAGAGGCTCCCATCGGGGATCTCGTCCCACCGCTCGAGGGCGTCCGCGTACTTCTTCGCGCCGGCGGCCTCGCCGAGCTGGGCGAAGACCGCGGCGGCCTGGCGCTCGGCGTCGACGCGCTTGCCGAGCTCGCTGGCCTGGCGGTCGAGGCCGGCGTCACCCGCCACCGCGCCCAGCTTATCGAGGGCCGCACGCGCGCCGGCCCAATCCTCGGCCGCCGCGGCGCGCGTCGCGTCGTTCAGGATCGCCTCGGGCGTGGGCGCGGCGGGCGCGGCCGCGGGGACCAGCTCGGGCGGCGGGGCGGCCACGGCCTGCGCCGGCGGCGCGGGCGCGTGCGACCCGCGGAGCGCGAAGGCGACGACGGCCACGATGGCGGCCACGCCGATGCCGGCCGCGATCTTGACGGGGAAGGGCCGGCCGCCGTGCCTGACGTTCGGATCGAAGACGTAGTGCTCGAGCGGACCGACGAAGCGGAGCCTGACGTGCCCGAGCTCGACGACGTCGCCCGCGTGCAGCTCGATGCGCTCGTAGTCCTCGTTGTTGACGCGGACGCCGTTGGCGCTCTGCAGATCGACGATCGTGTAGCGATCGCCCTCGCGCACGATCTTGGCGTGGTGCCGCGAGATTGACCGGTGATTGACAACGATGTCGTTCTCGTCGGTGCGGCCGATCACGATCGAGGCGCGCGCGAGCGAGAACTCCTGCCCCGCGAGCTCGCTCGTGAGGACGACGAGGCGCCCGGCCGTCTCGGTCGCCGGCTGGCCGCCGGGAGGCGCCGGTGCCTCGCTGAAGGTGCGCACGGGCACCGTGGGCTGCGCCTCGAGGGGATCGGGCACGGCGCTCACGCTGTGCGGGACGGGCGCGCTCGGGCGCACGATCGGCACGGGCGACGACACGCGCGCGACCTCCTGCGCGCGAGGCGGGCTGATGCGCGCCGCTTGCGCCGCCATGGCAGGCGTCCCGCGCGTTGGGATCGCGACCGAGCCGCCCACCGAGTTCATCATCGGTCCGAGGGACGCAGGCATGGCCGGGATCGTGGCGCGCTCGGGGTTGGCCTGCACCGGCGGCCGGTCGATGCGCACGACGAGCTTGTAGTCGCCGATCTGCACCTCGTCGCCTTCCGCCACGGGCGTGACGGCGACGATGCGCGCGCCGTTGACGCGCACGCCGGTGTAGCTCGCCAGATCCTCGATGTACATCGTCCCGTTCTGCCGGAGCAGGCGGGCGTGTTTGCGCGAGATGTTCCGTTCGGTGAGCCGGATGGTGTTCCCATCCTGCCGGCCGATGGTCATCTCATCGCGGATGAGCGGGATGACCGTGGTCTTCCCCTCGTCGTCCTCGATGGTCAGCTTGAACACGGCGATCTCAATCCCGGGGCCATTCGACTCTATCCGGGGCATTGCGGAGGGTCAATTGACTCCGTGCGCCAACTTCGTGGCGCGCGACTCGATGAAGTTATTTTATGAGGATGAGCGACGCCGCGATCACGACGGCCATGCCCAGGATGAACGCCGCGACGACGATGGCGACTGCGACGTTCTTGTTCTCGTGGATCTCGCGCCGCAGGTTGTAGGGCGTGATGAACTCCCAGACGTAGTAACCGATGATGAGCAACACGATGCCCGTGATGCCGAACAGCGTGGCGTCGAGCAGCAGCCGCCAGAGCGGCTCGGGCAGAGGGGCGCCGGGTACCGAAGGCGGAAGCGGCATCGCGGGCATGGCTCTCCTCAGATTCCGCGCAGCTCGGGGTACGTCGTCATGACGTCAGTCTCGGTCATCGAGTCGTTCGCGTCGGCGGGCGTCCAGACGACCTCGAGGCCGAGCAGACCGTCGGGCGGCAGCGAGCCGAGCTCCGTGAGCAAGGCCTCCAGATCCTCCGGCGACTCGACGGCCTTGAAGTTGGCGAACGGCGTGCGTGTCGCGACGACGAGCGTGATCACGACGAGCTCGAGCGCCTCCTTGCCCTCCTCGGCCGCCACCGCAGACGCGCTGACGCGCCCCCCGGTGGCGCGCACGCGCTCGACCTGAAAGCGCGAGCGTTCGGCGAGCGCGAGGCTGTTCATGGCCGTCTCGGCGTTCGTGAGGCTCATGGGGCCGCGGCCGTCGGCGCTCCCGTAACGGACGGCGTCTTTTTCCCGCAGGAGCTCGAGAGCCGTCTGCTGCAGCAGCGACGCCAGCCCGGCCTCCGTGCTCGTGTCGCCGCGCGCGGCGAACTGGGCGAGGCGCTCCTGCACGCCGCGGCCCGAGCGGCCGAGGGCGAGCTGCAGCCGATAGAGGTAGGCACGCTCGGGCGCGACTTGGGGCGCGCCGTAGTCGTCGTCCTCGGACCACCCGTCGGCGCGCGCGCCGGCGTGCCGCACGGCCCGCATCACCGACACGACGGCGATGCCAGCGATGGCCATGACGAACAGCGTCCCGAAGAGCCCGATGCCGCCGCCGTAACCGCCGTAGCCCCAG
>DASZFV010000098.1:0-11498 GCA_035939455.1 Polyangia bacterium | reverse complement strand
GGCGGGTCAGCGCCGTTAGCCTTCCCGCGCTCGGCGACCCGCCGCGTACGCTGCACCCCCGATGGCCGACGAATCAGAAGCACCGAAAGGGGCCTCGCGGCCCGCCCGCGAGCCCACCGTCGATGAGCTCGTGGGGTACTTTCACGGCGGCGACAAGCCGCGCTCGGCGTTTCGCGTCGGCGTGGAGCAAGAGAAGATCGCCGTGCGCGCCGACGGAATGCCCGTGCCCTACGAGGGGCCGGACGGGATCGCGGCCTTGCTCGGCGCGCTCGAAGCCCGGGGCTTCTCAGCCCAGCGCGAGGGCGGGCACACGATCGCCCTCGCGCGCGGCGGCGATCGCATCACGGTCGAGCCGGGCGGGCAGGTCGAGCTCTCTGGCGCCGCGTTGCCCACGGCCGCCGAGTGCGCCGCAGTTCTTCGCGCCCACGTCGCCGAGGTGCGCGAGGTGGGCGCCGCGCTCGACATGCGCTTTCTGGGCATCGGCGCGCGGCCGTTCGGAACGATCGCCGACGTGCCCTGGCTGCCCAAGCGGCGCTACGCCGTCATGCGGGCCTACTTCCCGGAGCAGGGAAAACAGAGCCGCCTCGCGCACTACATGATGAAGCAGACGGCCACCGTCCAGGCCAACTTTGACTACCTCGACGAGGCCGAGGCCGTCGCGAAGATGCGAACGGCGTTCGGCGTGACCTCGATCGTGACGGCGCTCTTCGCGGCCTCGCCCGTGAGCGAGGGCCGGCCGAACGGGTACAAGAGCGTGCGCGCCGCAATCTGGCTGGAGACCGACGAGGAGCGGGCGGGCCTCCTGCCGTTCGTCTTCGCGCCCGGGTTCTCCTTCCGCGACTACGCCGCGTGGGCGCTCGACGCGCCGATGTTCTTCGTCCTGCGGAGCGGCGTGTATCGTCCCACGCGCCGGCTGACCTTCAGGCGCTTCCTGCGCGAGGGCTTCGAGGGTGAGACGGCGACCATGGCCGATTGGGAGCTGCACTTGTCGACGCTGTTCCCCGAGGTGCGCCTCAAGCGCTACATCGAGCTGCGGGGCGCCGACGCGGGCCCGCTCGACGTCGCGATGGGCCTGGCGGCGCTGTGGCGTGGGCTACTCGACGACGCCACTGCCTGCGCCGCGGCTTGGGGGCTCGTGGCCGGCAGGTCGATGTCGGAACGCGAGGCGCTGCGCCGGGCCGTGCCGCGCGAGGGCCTGGCGGCGCGGCTCGGCCGCCATTTGGCGCGCGACCTCGCCGTCGAGCTCGTGGCCCTGGCGCGCGCGGGGCTCGAGCGTCTACCGGGCGGCGCCGAGGACGCGCGGCTCCTGGCGCCGCTCGAGGCCTACGCGTCGGCGGGTCGCTGCCCGGCCGATGCCCTCCTCGATGACTTCGCGCGCGCGGGCGGTGATCCGGCGCGCCTCGTCGCAAAATGGGAGCTCATTCCGTAGGGGCCGAAGGCTAGCGCGGGCGCGGGCTCGCATGTTAAAAATGGCCGTTCGAGCTCGGTGCCGTGGCCAAGTGGTAAGGCAAGGGTCTGCAAAACCCTCATTCCCCGGTTCAAATCCGGGCGGCACCTCAATTTTATTGGGGCATGGCTCGCTGTCGCTCGCACGCCCCGCGCCTCTCTCGCTCCGCCCGGCAAAGCCGGGCTACGCTCGCGCACGCCAAAGCCGTGCCTCCCGTCGATGAATCGGCGTCGCGGGTTTGAAAACGAGCCCGAGCGCAGGCGGGCTTCGCCCGCCGGAGCGAGCGTCGGGGGCGCGGGACCCTTTCAGGGTCCCGAACTAGATCGTTTCAGTGGTCGGACGACTGTTTGTCGCGGGGGTGCTGGGGGCGCCTAGGCGGAGGTAGCGGGAGGCCATGTCGAACTCGAAGAAGGAGAACATGCGCGTCTCGACGACCTTCTTCCAGAGTTGGTGGGCGTCTTCGGGCTTACCGTCACCAAGGCAGTGCATGGCCTCGTAGAAGTAGATCTCGGCGCGCTTGCCTACGGTGTCGGCGGCGGCGAGGGCTTGGTCGTATGTGACCCTGCCGGTCTCGAAGCGCGCGAGCATGTGGGTCCACCCGGCGCCGCGCCTCGGGCGCAGCTCGCCGTGCCGCTCGTCCAGCGTGCGCAGATAGGCGTCGGCCACTGGGTCGGCGGCCTTGTTCGTCCGCCGCGTCAGATCGTGGATCCAAAGCGACGTGTACACGCGGACGTACTCGGATACGGCGCGCGAGGGTCGCGTGAGGGCGCGGTGGTAGATCGAGACCGCCTCGTCGGTCTCGCCGTTTTGCACGAGGAACGCGACGGTGTCGATGTACGTCTGGTCGCGGTCGCCGTCCTGCTCGAGCGCCTCCTCGAACTTCTGCATGCCCTCGGCGTGGCGCCCGAGCAGATAGAGCAGGCGGCCCACCTCGATCTCCGCCTCGGCGGCCGACGAGACCGTCTTGCGCCGCAGGTGCTCGATGAGCAGGCGCTCCCAGTCGACGAGCGAGCCGCCCCAGGCGCCGTCGGCCTCCTCGCGCTTGCCCCCGACGTCATACGCGTCGCCAAGGAGGCGCTGCAGGCGCGCGTGACCCTCGACCGAGCCGATGGTGTCGGGCTGGTTGTCCTTGATGGATTGGGTCCGCAGGGCTTCAAGCCCTTCGTGAAGGATCTGGGCGGCGCGCTGCGGATCGCCGCGCTTGAGCGCCAGGCTCGACAGCTCCGTCGTGATCTCCGCGGTGGGCTCGCCTTCGTCGCGCGCGCGCAGGAACGCCGGCTCGGCGCGCTCGATCTGCCCCGTGTTCACGTAGCTGCGGCCCACCTCGAAGTCGATGTCTGCGTCCCGCAGCTTGAGCTGGGTGTTCTTGAAGCGCTCGCGCGCCCGCGCGAACTGGCGCCGCACGACGTCCGCCTCGGCGAAGGCCGGCGGGTCGCGCTCGGGATCGAGGCGCAGCCGCAGGCGCAGGAAGTAGAGCTCCATGAGCTCCGCGGAGACGCGCGCTTGCGCGTCGTCAGAGCCCGGCGCCTTCTCGAGCACGGCTGCCGCCTCCTCGAGGCGGCGAATGGCGACGAAGTAGGACGAGGCGGCGCGCGCCACGTGCGCCGTCAGCAGCAAGAGCTCGACGTCACCGGGCGCGTGGTCGAGCCCTGCCTCGAGGACGCGGAAGGCCGCCAGCGGATCGGCGGTGTCAGTCGACGTGCCGCCCAGCAGCTCGACACGCGGCAGGAACCGGCGCGCGAGCGCCAGGTACGCGGCCGCGCCGGCCTTAGGCTGGGCGGCGGCCTCGAGCAGCGCGCGCAGATCCGGATCGTCACCCGCGTCGCCGGCCAGGGCTGCCGTCCGCTTCGCCGCGAGCTCGATCGCGCCCGCGCGCAGGTAGAGCGTCGCGAGGTTGAGGACTCCGCGCTGCATCTCGTCGCCGTGCGCGATGAGGAGCTCGCCGAGCGCGCGCCGCGCCGACTCGCCCCCCCCACCGACGGGGTGCCGCAGCGCCTCCGAGAACTTTTTCTGGCGGTCCACGTAGAGGGCGTCGAGTCGCTCGACGATCGCGGGCGCGGGCCAGTCGGCGAGGACACCCTCGAGGATGTCGATGGCGCCCGGCACGCGCCTGAACGTCGCCGACTCGGTACTCTCGCCCGCCTCGTCGCTCCAGCGCACGAGCTCGTCGAGCCGGTCGTTCCAGATCTTTGCGTCGGGGGTGCCCGCCGCGAGCGTCGCGAGCGCGCCCACGGCGAGAGTCACGGGCTGCTGCGCGCCCTGGGGCGAGAAGAGCGCGAGGACGAGCCTGGCTGCCGGGTCGAGCAGGGCGCGCTCGGCGGGCGAGAAGCGCGCGGGCACGCTCCACGCTTCGGCTGGATCGAAGAGGCCGAGCGCGTCGCGGAACGAGTCGAGCACGCGCTCGCCGGCGTCGTCGTTCTCGAGCTCCTGCGCCTCGCGCCGCAGCGTCTCAGGCTTGAGCGCAAGCACGGGGTCGAGCAGGTAGTGCAAGAGGTTCTCGCGAAGCGCGAGACGCTCCGGCGCGCCTTTCGGCAGCGCTTGCAGCACGAGGCGCGCCTCTTGGAAGTCGTCCTCATAGGCGACGCGACCGATGTGCGCCGCCTCGCCGAGCAGAGCCCGCGAGGGGCCGGAGGGCGCGGGTGGCCCGCGGTGGGCGCACGCAGCGAAGCCGAGCGCGAGCGCGCCGACGCCGAGGGCCGCGGACAGGGAGACGCACGAGGGCATCCAGCGATTTTAGTTCGCCGTTCGCTCAGTGGTACGCTTTTCGTCATGGCCACGTCGATGTGGGGGGTCAGGGCCGCCGGCGCGAGGCCCCTCCTCGTCGGGCACCGAGGCGCGAGCGCGCGTGCCCCCGAAAACAGCGTCGAGGCCTTCGCGCGCGCCCGTGCCGACGGGGCCGACGGCGTCGAGCTGGACGTGCTCCGCTGCGGGACCGGCGAGGTGGTCGTCTTCCATGACGACGATCTGACGCGTCTGGGCGGCCGGCCCGAGCGGGTCGCCGCGCTCTCGCTCGCGGACGTGCGGCGGGTGCGCCTCGCGGGCGGCGCGCACATCCCCACGCTCGACGAGGCCTTCGAGTCCTGCGGGCCCGAGCTCCTCGTCAACGTCGAGCTCAAGGCGGGCCGCGCCGGCGGGGCCCGCCTTCAGTCCCTCGTCGAGGGTGTCGCCGAGGTCCTGGCGCGCACGGGGACGTCGTCGCGCGTGCTCGTGTCATCGTTCAGCCCGCGCGCCGTGCGTCTGTGGATGCGGCGCGCGCCCGCCGTTCCCGCGGCGCTCCTCTTCGAGCGCGCCGAGAGCCTGCCGCTGCGGCGGGCCTGGGCCGCCGCCTGGCTGCGGCCAGCGGGGCTCAACCCCGAGCTCGTCCTGTGCACGCCGGCGCGCGTGGCGCGCTGGCACGCGCTCGGTTACGCCGTCAACGTCTGGACCGTCGACGACGAGGCCGCCGTGCGGGCTTGCCGCGACGTGGGCGTCGACGGCATCATCACGAACGACCCGGCCCGGACCCGCGCGATCCTGGGAACGTGACTCAAGGCAGCAGGCTGTGCGTCGAGGTCGCGATGCCGAGGACGCGGCCCGTCTCGTCGGTGGCCTCGGCCTCGACCACCGCGAGCCGCTTGCCGAGCTTCTTCACCTGAGCATGCGCGCGCACGAGGCCGCTCTTGATGGGGTAGAAAAAGTGAATGTTGAACTGCGCGGCGGCGTTGAAGGTGCCATCGCTCGCCACGAGCTCAGCGACGGCGTGACCCATGGCCGTGTCGAGCAGGGCCATGAGGATGCCGCCGTGGAGCACGCCGTTCGTGTTGTAGTGCGCCGGATCGACCGTGTACTCCCACGTGGCCGTGCCGCCGCCGGCTTGACGCGGCACGAAACCGAGCGGACCGAGCGGCACGCCGGGCTCGAAGGGCAGGGTCACGACGCGGTCTCCCGGCGCTCGCCGCGCCCGTTCGTCTCGCCCGCGAGATAGAGGCCGGCGTAGATCTTCGGATCCACGGCCAGTCCCCCGGACTGCCTTTCTGCCAGGAAGACGCGCAGCCTCTCGAGCGGCACGACATGAACGGTGATGTCCTCGGAGTCGTCGCCGCCGCCCGGGCCGACGCGCGAGAGCCCCCGGGCCTCGAAGAACGTCACCTCCTCGTTAGACACGCCCACGGCGATGGGCCCGGCACCGATGACGACGAGCTCGCGGGCCTCGAAACCCGTCTCTTCGACGAGCTCGCGGTGGGCGGCCGTCGCGAGGCTCTCGGCCTCGTGGCCCGCCACGTCGCCGACGAGGCCGGCGGGCAGCTCGACGACGCGCCTGCCGACGGCGCGGCGGTGCTGCTCGACGAGCACGAGCTCGCGCTCGGGCGTGATCGCGACGAGGACGACGACCCCCGTGATCCCGGGACGCGTGACGTACTCCCAACCGCTGTCATCGACGAGAGTGAGGTAGCGGCCTCGGGCGAGGACGCGGCCCCGCGGAGCGGCGGAAGACATGGGCGGGGAACTTACCTCAATAGCTGCCCCACGGCACGACGTCGACGTCGCTCTCCCTGATGCGGCTACCCACGAGGAGCTTCTTCATGACGGGCGCCGACGCCACCATCGTGATGGCGAGATCGCGCGCGTGCACGTGACCCTTGAGCGCGGCGTTGACGGCCGCGGGCTTGATGGCGGCGAGGCGCGCCGGCAGCGAGTCGACCCAGTCCGCGGGCAGACCGGCGATCTCGGCCGAGACGCGGGCGTCCATCCGGTGCGCCGGCGCGTCCATGTCCGAGGCGTGCGAGCCGATGAGGAAGTTGCGAAAGAACGCCACCTGGTCCGTCGTCACGCCCCACTCGCCGAGCGCGACGTAGAGCTTGAGGACGAGCTTGAGCGTCGCGACGGTCTTGTCCGTGCCCGAGAAGACCCACCCCGCGGCCGCGCCCACGCCGCGCCGTTCGCCGAGCGTCATGTACGCGCCGTAGGCGAGCCCGCGCTTCGTCCGCACCTCGTTCATGAGCGTCGCGTTCATGCCGTGGCCCCCGAAGGCGGCGAGCCCGATCATGAGGGGGAGGTAATCGGGGTCGGTGGCGCGCAGCGCGGGGTGCCCGAACATGAGCTGCGCCTGCTGCCGATCGGGCTTGTCGACGAGCTGAATGCGCCACCCGCGCGGCGGCACGGGTGGCCGCAGCTCTAGCGCGTCCGGGGGCGGCGCCGCGAGGTCGCGCATGCCCTTGAACGCGCGCGCGAGCCGCGCCCGGACGTCGGCGGCGTCGACGTCGCCCGCGACGGCGATCACGAGGTTTCGGCCCACGAAGAGGCGCTTGAAGTGCGCCGAGACCTCGGCGGCGCTCGCGGCCTCGAGGGCGGCCGGCAAGCCCTCGGGCGGGTGCCCGTACGGGTGATCGCCGAAGACGTTGTGCACGAAGAAGCGCGCGCAGAGGGCGTGATCGTCCGTGCGGAGCTCCTCGATCTGCGCGACAAGCTCACGCTTCGTGCGCGCGAGCTCGGCGGGCGCGAACGTCGCGCGCAGCAGGACGTCCGCCAGCAGCGCGAGGTAGGCGTCGAGGTTCCGCACGAGCACTTCACCCTCGAAGCGCGTCTCGTCGGGCTGGGTCTCGACCTCGAGCGTCGCGCCGAGCGCGTCGAGCGCGGCTTCGAGCTCCTCACGCGTCTTGCCGCCCGCGCCCCGCAGCGCCATCTCGGCCGCGAGGTTCGTGAGGCCCTCCCGGTGCCGCGGGTCGGCGGCGGAGCCCGAGCGCGACGCGACGACGAGGTGGACGAGGGGCACCGTGCGGTTGCTCTCGACGATGACGAGCGAGCCGCCCGGGCCGGGGGCGCGCGTCACGGCGGGGGCGGCGGGGCTGGCGGCGCTGGCGCCCACCTCGGCCGCCTCCTTCTGGGCGCGCGCCCGCCCACCCGAGGTCATTTCGAGGGCTCCAAGGACGATGGCGACGACGGCTCCACGACGGACGCTCACGGCTCGCCGGCTTTGCTGCGCGCGATGACGACCGAGCGCGCGCCGCGCGCGAGGTACTTCGTGGCGACGCGCTGGACGTCGGCGGCCGTGACGCGCGCGAGCTCGTCGCCGCGCGCGAAGGCGCGACGGAAATCGCCCGTCGCGATCTCGAACTCACCCAGGCGCTCGGCGCGCCCGTGGCTCGACGCGAGGTCGCGCCAGAACGCCGTCTCGAGGCGCGCCTGCGCCTTCGAGAGCGCGGCCGCCGAGACCGGCCGCGCCGCGAGATCGGCGAGCGCCGCCAAGACGCGGGTCTCGGCCTCCTCGGCGGCGTGCCCCTTCGTCATCTGGATCCACAACGCGTAGAGCCCGGGATCCTTCGTGGGCGCGACGTCGCCGTGGACCGAGGACGCGAGCGCCTTGTCGACGACGAGCTCGCGCTGCAGCCGCGACGAAGGCCCGCCCGCAAGGATCTCGGCGATGATCTCGTAGGCGGCGCGCTCCGGGTCGCCGAGCGCCGGGGCCGGGAAACCGATGGCGACGCGATCCGCGGGCACGGGCCGCGTGACGACGGCGCGCACCTCGGCGGCGGGCGCGAGCTCGGGCTGCGCGACGGCGCGTGGCGTCCCGCTCGAGGAGGGGATGCGGCCGTAGGCCTCGCTCACGAGCGTGAGCGCGGCCGCCTCCTCGAAGCGGCCCGCGATGATGACGACGGCGTTGTCGGGCGCGTAGAAGCGCCGGTAGAACGCCACGGCCTTCTCGGGCGTGACGGCCTTGATGTCCTTCATCCACCCGATGACCGGCCAGCGGTAGGGGTGGGTCTTGAAGGCTTGCTTGTACATGAGCTCGTCGAGCACGCCGTCGACGCTGTCCTCGACCGACGAGAGGCGCTCCTCGACGACCACGTCGCGCTCGTTGTCGACCTGGCGCTTGCGCAGGTCGAGGTTCACCATGCGATCGGCCTCGAGGCGCACGGCGACGGCTAGCTCAGCCGGCGGTACGTCGTCCATGTAGGCCGTGAAGTCGTAGTACGTCATGGCGTTGGAGTTGCCGCCCGCGGCCTCGATGGCACGATCGAACTCGCCCACGGGGTGGTTCTTCGTCTGCGTGAACATGAGGTGCTCGAAGAGGTGCGCGAGACCGGTCTCGCCCGCCGCCTCGTCCTCGTCGCGTGAGCCGACGCGGAACCAGGTCGTGTAGCTCACGCTCGTCGCCGTCGGGTCGGGCACGAGCACGAGCGTGAGGCCGTTGGGCAGCCGCCACTTGCCCACGCTGAGCGGCCCGAGGGACGCGCGCGAGAGCTCGACGGGTGCTCCACCGCCGGCGGCGGCCCCGGCCCCGCCGCCACCGGCCGCCCCGGGCGCGGCCGATCGGCGGCCGCGCGCCGAGGGACCTCCGATGCCGTTCGCGGACGCGCAGCCGAGAGCCATGACCGTCACCATGATCGCGGGAGCCGCCGCGCGCATCAAAAATTTGCCGTCATCGTGAGACCGAGATCCTGCACGACCCGCGTGTAGGTGCCGGCGGCCGTCGGACGGGCCTGCCCGGCGTTGCGCTTCGCGCACGCGTCGAGGTCGTTGAGGTTGCTTGGACCGGCACAGGCCGTGGCCGCCGTCGGATCGAACACCGATGGGTTCACCGTGACCTCGCCCATGAGCGTCAGGCCATAGCCCGCGGAGAGCCACAAATGCCGCCCCAAACGGGCCTCGGCGAGCAGCATGGGCTCGACCGAGAGCCCGTCGACGGCGGCGGCGTTGACGGCCGACGGATCGACGGCGCTCGTCTCGATGCGCAGCTGGGCGCCCAGGCGCACGCGCTCGAGGAACCAGTACGAGACGCGCCCGCGCACGTCCCACACGTCGCGAAATCCTCGGTAGAGCACGACGTGATCGGGCACGCCCGCCGCCTCGAGCGTCGGCCCCGTGAGCCGCACGTCGATGCGGTCGTGGAGGTGGAACCAGATCCAGCGTGCCATGAGCGTGACCTCGAGGCCCGGCCGTCGGCGCCACGTCACGCCGCCGATCCACACGTCGGGTAGCCGGTACGACAGATCGCCGAACACGCAGCGCGTCGTCGAGCCGCTGGGGCAGGTCACGAGGGCTCCCCCGTTCACGGGCGGCGCCGTGACAGTCGTGCGCTCGCCGGCCACCTCGACGCCTGGGACGCTGCTGCCGAGCGGGCGGCTCGAATAGGCGAGGCCGATCTCGACGTTCTGGCGCCGATAGTAGATTCCACCGCCCAGCGTCACCGAGAACTTCGCGTCGCCGAGGCCGTTGCCGGAGCTCACGTCGTAGCGCGCGGCCGCCTGGGGGTTCTCTGCGCCGCACGGCGCGCCGCCGCAGCTCTTCGCGACGCCGTCGAGGGCCGTGTCCTCGGCGAACGTCAGGCGGCCCGTCGAAAAGAGGAACCCCGTCGAGAAGCCCACGCGAAAGTCGCTGCCGAAGCGAATCGAGAGCGCCGGGACGAGCGCGAGGTTACGCAGATCAATCTGCAGGGCTTGGTAGCGCGTCGGCTCGGTCCCCGCGGGCGAGAGCGCGAACTTGATCTGCTGTACGTAGGGCATGTAGGTCGCGAAGCCGATCGTGAAGCGGTCACCGCCGAGATCCGAGCTCACGCCGAGGAACGCGCCCGGCCCGATGGGCCACTGCGCCGGCTGCATGACGTCGTGGGCCGTCGCCGCGCCGGGCGCGAACCCGCCGCCGGGCGCGCCCATCACCGGATCGATCGAGGCGCGCGTCACCGTCGTCGAGGACAGCCGCACCCCTCCCGACACCATGACCTGCGTCCCGCGCACGAGGCCCAGCGCGGCCGGATTCCAGTAGATGGCCGAGAGGGACGGCGAGGTTGGTCCCGTGAAGGAGAGCCCTCCCACGAACGGCTCGTCGAGCGGCGCGGCGCTCGCGTCCGCACCCACGACCAAGAGGACCGTGACCGCGGCCGCCGCAAAGGCGGTCACCGCGGAGCCCGCGACGCCGGCCCTCCCGACGCGGTCGTCGACGAAACGCATGAGCTCTCGCGACGTTATCCGAAGGGCCGGGAGGCGGCAATGCCTTGACGGTCCGATCCGCGCGTGGCTAACATCGGCCCGGAATGGCGCCCAAGCCGACGCGGCACTCGCTTCCCGCCTCGGCGCGCACGCTCGGTGCGCCAGGGCTCGCGGCGCTCCTCATGACGTTGGCGGCGCCCGCCTGCAACAAGCCCTCGTCCGACAACATCCAGCTCTGGAAGACGACGGAGAAGGGGCCCGAGCGCCTGCGTGAAACCTTGGCCGACCACGGGACGCCGCCGCGCCTGCGCGCCGAGGCCGCCGTCGCCCTCGTCGACGTCGGCCGAGCCGAGGAGGTCGACACCACCTTTCAGTCGCTGCCGCCCGAGGATCGGAGCGAGGTCGCCAAGGACCTCGAGCCCCTCTGCGAGGTCTTGATGAAGGATCCGTCGCCCGACAAGGCGCTGGCCAACCGGGACGCGCTCTACTCGCTGCGACAGTTCGTCGTTCCCGACGAGCAGAAGCGCATCGACGCCGCGCTCGTGCCGGTGCTCGAGGCCGATCTGAAGGCGGGTCACCTCCGCCAGGGCCGCCACTCGGTCGACAAGATGCTGACCGCCGTCGGCTCCGACGCGGGCGCCATGCTCGCGCGCGTGTTGGCCGAGCCCGACGCGTCGTACCTGCAGGCCGCCGAGCTCCTCGGCAAGATCGGCGACGCCGAAGCGCGAGAGGAGGGCGGCGCCGCGCTCGTGGCGCGCGCCCAGCGTGAGAAGTCCGAGCGGCCGCACGGCAAGAGGGGCAAGGAGCCCGACGGCGCGATCTACAAGGCGCTCGGGGCGGTCGGCGGCGCCACGGCCGCGAAGTTCCTCGAGGACAAGGTGCTGGGCCCGAACAAGGACGACGCCGCGCTCGCCGTGCGCGCGCTGCAGGAGCGCCGCGATCCGGCCGTGCTGCCGTTCGCGCTCAAGGTCGCGTCCGACCCCAAGGGCGACAAGATCGTGCGTGACGAGATGTTCGGCGTCATCGAGGCCATCGGCGGCCTCGAGGCGCAGCGTGGCTTGCTCGGGATCATTTCCTCCGACAAGGAAGAGATCGTGCGCTACCGCGCCTTCGAGTCGGCGCTCACGGTCGGCAAGGCCGACGCG